>JAEZHS010000483.1 GCA_023436825.1 Pseudomonadota bacterium
CGGGTCTGCGGGCCCCGCCCCCGCGGGGGGCGGCCCCCCCCCCCCCCGCGTCTCAGTGACGAACAATCGCGAATCGGCAAGGGGCGCCCGAGGACACCCCTTGCTGGTTGAACGAACCTTTAGCCTCAGAGATCCGCGGCCTTCTTAATCGCATCCTTGGCGTTACCGACCGCCTTCTGCAGGTCGCCCTTGGTTTCCTGGGCCTTGCCCTCGCCCTTGAGAGCGGGATCGTCGGTCGCCTCGCCGACGCCTTGCTTGGCCTTGCCGGCGACCTTGTTGGCCGTTCCTTTGACCTTGTCAGTCGTGCTGCTCATGTCGAGCTCCTTTGCTGGATGTACGACGTCAAGCGCATCACCCCGCCTTCGGTTGCTTCGACAGGACGGTGTGCGGAGCTGCGTTACGTGAAGCACCGACGACTGACTCTGAGCGAGCAACCGATAATTCAGCCTTGTCGTTAAGGTCGTTAAGCGCATGAAGACCTTGGCCTGACCCGTCCGGTCTTGCGCTGACAGGCCCAGGCGGCATCCACATGCCGGCTGGGCCTTCGCCTGACCACAAAGCGATGCCGGGCCGGCTTTCAGGCAAACTATTCCAACTGCAAGGCCTCAAGGAGCTCCGAAGCCGTCAGCCGAAGCTGCCGGACGGCAAAGACCGCCGAAGAGCGGTTCGTTCGGCCCGAGCGGGCCTGAAGTCTCTCGCGCGCAATGGTGGCCTCTATTGAGCCCTGCCGCTGCAAGGCCTGGATCCGCTCCGCGGAGCTGTTGGCGGCGTTGCCGAACTGAGGATCGCCGCCATCGAGGGTCAATCAGCGCGCCGCGTCGTGCTTCGTCGAGGGGATGCGCCAGGAAGGCGTCGCACAGGTCGATCACTTCCAGCGAACGAGCAATGAGAGCGGGCGCGTCCATCGCAAGCTGGCCAAACAATTAGTGCCGGAAAGCTCCGCACCGATGAATGCGTTGCACAGCATGCCGATGGCTGGGGCGGAGACTCGAAGTTCCCGTCGGAAAAGCTGGAGCTTTAGGGAAGCACGAGCCGGCTCACCGGCGGTACGGGGTCGGTCGAGCAATTCAGCCCCTCCGCGGCACATCCAGCAACCTTTGGCCGCACGCACGTTACATCGCCGCTCAATCAACAAGCAGCGGAGGGTTCCGTGAGGACCATCGTCTCAATAGCCGCTTCTGCCGCCGTCGTCGTGGCGGCCTCAGTGCCGATCAAGGCCGGCTGGGCGGCAAGCGATGCCGAGTGCCAGGACATGTGGAAGAAGGCCGACGCCAACGGCGACGGCGTGCTCGCCGACAGCGAAGCGATGCGCTACGTGGCGCTGATGCATGTGGGCAACCGTACGGTGGCGACCGAGGGCCGCATCACACAGGCCGAATTCATGGATGCCTGCAAGAACGACGTCTACGCGCCGCACAAGGCGGAGGCCGGCGCGCCGCTCAAGGGCGCCAACAGCTTCACCGAGGGCCAAGCGAAAGACCGGGCGATCGGCCATGGCGGCGTCGACAGCGTTTCCGATCTCAAGAAGGATGACGACGGGATCTGGCGCGGCAAGGCCATGCGCGAAGGCAAGCCGGTCGAGGTCGCCATCGACTACAAGGGCAACGTCGTCACCACGGCACAGCAGTAACCCCAACCCGCAGGAGACGACATGACGACCCTATGCCGAGTCTACGACAGCTACGCTCAGGCTCGCGCCGCAGTCGAGGCGCTGGAAAAGGCGGGCTTCGCCTCCGCCGACATCAGCCTGGTGGCCAACAAGTACGTCAGCAAGGACCATGCCGACGTCGACGAGGTCTCCGATGCCGCCAAGGGCGCGGGCATCGGCGGTGCGTTAGGGGGCGGCGCGGGCCTGCTGGCGGGCCTCGGTCTCCTGGCGATTCCCGGCCTGGGCCCTGTGGTTGCGGCCGGTTGGCTCGCCTCCACGGCGGTCGGGGCTGCAGCAGGCGCCGCGACCGGCGGCGTTGTGGGAGCGCTGGTTGGTGCCGGCGTCGATCGCGAGCATGCCGAAGTCTATTCGGAGGCGGTGCGCCGTGGCGGCACGATGGTGACTGCCAAGGTGAGGGACGAGGATTCGGCTCGCGCCGAAACCATCATGGACACCTACCGACCGATCGATCCGGCGACCCGTCGCGAGGAGTATCGCAAGACCGGATGGCAGATGTTCGACGAGGCCGCCCCACCCTACCGGCCGAGCCAGGCCGAGATCGACCGAATGCGGGCGACTTGGCCGGGCTAGTCTTATCCAGATTGAGGCCACGATGTCGCCCGCCGCGTGTGCGGGCGACGTCGATGCCGTCCTTCTCATTGCGTCCGCCAGCCAGAATGAGACGTCGTGTTTGTAATGGCGGCCACGCGCAACCATTTCAAGATCTGACAATGTTGGGCTGAGATACGCGCCGCCAGCAACCCACGTTCGCGCCGCGCCGAGTCGTCGTTGAGGCTCACGCGCCTAGTGGGTGGGCGCCGGCTGGTTCCCAGCTTGGCGGTCGAAAACGGTTGCCCTTCCAATGTGGCCAAGGCTAATACCTTCTTGGGTGTCCGCTGCATTGGGCGGCGAGGCAGGTTTGCGATGCGCTGGTCGGGCCGCCACGCGGAGTGTGTGCGCCCATGGCCCGATACCCCAACTATCCTGCGCTGCCGCGCGCCCAACGCCTGGCCGAGCGGACCTTCGACAAGCTGGAGCGCTTCCTTCAGATAGAGGTGGTGGGCGGCATTGCGCTGCTGATGGCCGCCGCCCTCGCCCTGATCTTTGCGAACTCCCCGTTCGCCGGCAGCTACCACGACATTTGGCACATGCCGGTCACGATCGGCATCGGAGAACTCCTATTCTCGCAGTCTCTGCACTTCTGGGTAAACGACGTTCTGATGACTGTTTTCTTTCTAGCCGTCGGCATGGAAATAAGGCGTGAGATCCATGACGGTGCGCTGAGCGCGCTGAGCCAAGCTGCACTTCCTGTGGCAGCGGCTGTCGGGGGCGTCGTGGTGCCAGCCTTGATCTACCTGGTGCTGAACGGCGATACGATCCGAAGCCAGGGTTGGGCAGTACCGACGGCGACTGACATCGCCTTCGCCGTCGGCATGCTCGCCCTGCTGGGCCGTTCGATCCCCGCCAATGTCCGGGTCCTGCTATTGGCACTAGCCATCATCGACGACGTAATTGCTGTTCTGATGATTGCCTTTTTCTACTCCGGCGGCCTCGATCCCACGGGCTTCTTGGTTGTTGTCCTGGGCGTCCTGATGGTGTTGGGGTACCATCAGATCGGCATCGGGGCGGCCTATGCGTACCTGCTTCCCGGAGGGGTGGTCTGGATTGGCCTCATGATGACTGGTGCCCATCCGACCCTGGCCGGTGTCGTGCTCGGGCTGCTGACGCCCGTACGATCGATGCGGATGGCCTCGCCGCCAGCCCACGTGGCGTCTCAGGCGGTCGAAGAGCTGCAGCGGGGCAACCTACCAAAGGATGTTCATAGCCTAACTCAGCCGTTGCGTCGCCTTCGCGTGGCCCAGCGCGAGATGCTGCCGCCGGTCGTGCGGGTGCACAAGGCGCTTCACCTCTGGGTCGCCTACGCCATCATGCCTCTGTTCGCGCTGGCCAATGCCGGCGTCAGCATGCATGGCGTAGATCTGGCCGCTGGAGGGGCGCAATTCGTTCTGCTTGGCGTTGTCCTTGCCTTGGTCATGGGTAAGCCGCTCGGCGTAATCAGTGTCTCGTGGCTAACCGTCCGCTTGGGTTGGTGCCGCCTGCCGCCAGATGTTTCCTGGGGCGGCATATGCCTGATCGGCCTGCTGGCGGGCATTGGCTTCACCATGTCGATCTTCATCTCGATGCTGGCCTTCGCCGATCCCAATCTCTTGGGGGCTGCTAAGTTCGGCGTATTGTTGGGCTCGCTGATCGCCGCGCTAGTAGGCATTGGCTGGGGCACGGTTTACGTCTTGCGGCTGCGCGCCGCCGTACGATCGACCTCGCCGAGCGGGCGGCCTCCTGGTCGCGAAGGAAGGGAGCGGTAGGTGGCGAAGGGCTAGTGCCACCGAGCGCCGGTGTCGGAAGAAGTCTCCCCCGCTTTGAAATGCCTCGCGACTCCGTCGGCGTCCGCGCGCTCGATGACGCTGGTCTTTTGCATCAAGTCGGCAAGCTAGGCTTTGAGGTGGATCAAACACGTGCAATGGACCCATGGCTCGAATGGCGAGCTGAGATATGCGCCGCCGGCAACCCGTGTTCGCGCCGTGCCGAGTCGTCGATGAGGTAATCTGGCGCTCCCTTGAGGTTGGGTAACCCCCAGTTGCCCTTCCACATCAGCCGTCAAGGGAGCCGGCTGGCGCTTTTCCTACTCCGGGGTGCCGGCCGGCTTTTCACCCGACGACCTTGAGACGGCCGTTTGCCGAGGCAGCGGCATTGGCTCTTCTGCTAATGTGGCGAGCCTGTCCCACACGTCGGCTGCGATCAGCATTCCCTGCCGGGTCGCGTGATCCGAAAGTCTGTCGGCCTTTGCTCGTACCTGGGCCGCGATATTCCGATAGTCTGCTGCCAAGTTTGTCATTGGCTTTATAAGGGCTGAAAAGGCTCCGGAACGCTGGATGGAAACTGTGACCATATGACGGCGGACGCCTTGCGCCACCTAGCGTGTTTTGCGGCAGATGCGGTCCACTGCCGGACGTGCCAACACCCGCCCCGCCGCCGAAAGGGATTAAGCCGCAGCTCACACGCTTGGTTGATGAGCCGCCGACGGTCGAGGCTTGGCTGCACGAGATCAAGTACGACCGCTACCGCATATGCATGCGCGGATCGACGGCGACGAACGAGGCGAGCCGGAAGGCGGCCGGGAAGTGACCAGGAGCGCGGTCCACTTCGTCGACTTCCGTGGCGACGAATACCTGTCGGTCGTGCGCGTGTGGGGCCGGCACGATCACGTCCATCCGCGGGTGATCTGGTCGACCATGGGCGCCATCCCGGCGCCGACAAAGTCATCCTGTGGCCCACATGTCTTGCCGCTTGCCGAGCAAGTGGAAGGGCAAGCGGCTAGCGAGCCAGGCGGCGCGTGCAAGGGAATCACGAGGCCGACATCCATGCATCCTGAAATCGCGGCGCGGCGGGCGTATGCAGGCCATCTCCTCCCTCGCGCGACAAGCGCCACCTCTGCCGCCCGCTCCCCACGGGGTCGGCGGCTTTTTCGTTCGAAGCGCCACTCAAGCTCTCCGCTTCTCACGTATCTTCGCCTCCGCAAGCGGCGACAGGGCAGGACCATTCAGTACTGTCCCGTCGGGTGCGAACTGCGAGCCGTGGCAGGGACAATCCCAGCACTGCTCCGTCGCGTTCCAGTTCACGTGGCAACCGAGATGCGTGCAGGCCGCCGCGTGCTGATGCAGCCTGCCTTCGAGGTCGCGGCAGACGGCGAGCTTGTGCAGGCCGTCGGTCAGCAGCCCGCCCTCACCGGGCTTGAGGTGCTCGACTGATTCGATCTCGCTGCGCAGGACATACTCGGCGAAGTTCTTGAGCGCCGTAACATTTTCACTGAGGTAGTTGGCGGTCGCTCTGAGCGGCTTGCGGGACGGTTCGTAGACGTCTTCCCACGGACTGGCACCCGAGACGATCAGGTCCCTGAGCAGCACGCCAGCCAACGCACCATGGGTCATACCCTGCCCCGAATCACCAGTGGCAATGAAGATGCGCTCGTCGTTCGGATTGCGCCCGATAAAGCCACAGTGGTCGATGGTGTTCATCACCTGCCCCGACCAGCGGTGCGTCTCGGGACCGAGCGCAGGAACAAGCTCGCGGATCCATTGCTCGATGACCGCGAAACGCCGCTCGCCATCATTGGCCTCGCCCGACTTGTGATCGGCTCCGCCGACTATCAGGTGGTCGTGACCCTCCGGCGCCGGCTGAAGGCGCACATAGTGGTAGGGATCGGCAAGATCCCAATACAGCGCATCGGGCAGCACGCCACGCGGCAGGGTGAAAGCCATGGCATAAGTGCGGTATGGCGCCATCTTGCTGTGGAGCTCGACCCGGTTGTTGATCGGTGTATTGGTGGCGAAGATCGCGCGGTCGGCGGTTACGACAGCCCCGTTTTCGGTGCTCACCCGCACCCCCGCCGGAAGCTCCTCAACCTTCATGACTGGACTGTCGGCAAACAGCAGGCCGCCCTTGCTCAGCACGCCTTCGACAATGGCCGAGAGATAGGCGAGCGGATGGAACGTCGCCTGACGCGGATAGCGCAACACCGGCGCCCGCTCGAAGCCGGCGAGCGGCTGGCCGTCGACACGCTCGACGAAGACACCGGCCTTGCGCGCAGCCTCGAACTCCCCGTCGATCTTCTTGCCGGCCTCGTCAGGCGTCATGTCCTTCGCCGGGAACAGGTAACCGTCCAGTCGCCTGAAGTCGCACTGGATGCCGTGTTGCTTGACGATGGCCTCGATGCGATCGACGGCGGCGGCCTGGCTCTCCTGAAACAACCGCGCCATGTTCACACCTCGAAGATCGATCAAGGTGCTGATGCCGTCGTCGCAAATCGGGGCAAGGTGCGCCGTCGTGCGCGAAGTCATGCCGCCGACAACCCGGCCGCGATCGACGACGATCACCTTCTGGCCGGCACCAGCGAGCTCGTAAGCCGCCGACAAGCCGGCCATGCCGGAGCCCACGATCACCGTGTCAGCCTTCAGCTGGCCCTCGAGGACGGCCGCGTCCGCGAAAACGGACATCCCCATCCATAGCGACTTCGTATGCTCGCCGCTGACATTCATCTGTTCCTCCCTCGCGTTCGGCGGGGTAGTCGGATGAACGGCTAACGAGGCCGCCAGAGCTGCGTTGCCGGTGGAACCCGGCCATCTCGCGCTAGGCCGGCACCGTCATGCTTTTTTCGCTTAGGGAACTGTGCTCCAGTCCCCCGGGTGGGAAAGACGTCGCCGCCGCCGAAGTGGATCAAGCCGCCCAAGCTCTGGGAAATGGCCGATATGGTGAGGGTGCTGGGGGATTGCGAGACCGCTCAGTAGGGAGCCGAGGCCGCCCTATGTCGTGGGCGTATAGACGCGCCGGCAAGCCTTAAGGCGATAGGTCATGTGGAATGTGCGGGCTCCGCTGCCCGGATCGAACGTCAGGTAGAACTCTCTGTTATTCTTGTCGATGCCGACAACTTTTCCGGAACCATCAGGATTCAACGCCCTCAAATCGACGGTGAATGAATGGTTTGGAATTGCGCTCGTACTCTTAAAAGTGAGCGTGTTCCCCTTGATGTCGACCTGCCCACGGGCAGGGGCGGTCCATTCCGGCCCGGTACTCACCGTGCCGCCGCCGCACGACGTCGACATGCCATTCTCCAGTGCGCCAACGGCAGGCCACGACGCGTCTGCCGCGCTGGAGACATGAGGAGCGCCCGCCAGCCCGATCACAGTCGCGAGAAACAGTCCCAGCCTCATTGCCGCCTCCCCTGGTTGCAGGTCCAAGTTTTCTGGTTCTCTAGCCGTGCGTCAAGGATGGCGGCGGATTTTTCAAACTGGACCACTGCCTATCATGGGCAGCCGGAGGACAAGCCGGCGCGGCAGGTCGTGCGCCCGGTGCCGCATCCGCGTTGAGCATCGCCTCGCCTTTATCTGGACGAGCCACCACGCGCTTCGCGAACGATGAATTCTGCGACCTTGATGTCGTCAGCCGAAGAGACGGGCCGGTCCATTCGACGGCGAACGTAGTCAATGAACATCTTCTTGGATGGCGCGCGGCCGTTCTCCTCAATGACCAAGGATAGGACGCCATCAGCCCGTCCTTCACGAAGACATCGACGATGTTTCTCATTGGTCCCGCTCCCAGAGCTGCCGGCCTAAGCCTCAAGCAAAAGTTGCTCCTCTGTCAGCTCCCTGCAGCGCTGTTGCACACACGACGCGCGGATCTCTCGATATGGTGTCCACGCCCTCTGGAACCAGTGATCTGGCACAAGCCAATTCTTCCGTATACCGGGGTGCCTCAAGCCATCCAATCATTCCAGCCGCCCTGATCAGCACCATGCCATTTGCCCGAGCGGTGATGAGCGCCATGGTATTGAGCTCGTTCGCATCAGAAACACCAAGCACCGCACAGTAAATTTTTGCGTCAAGTGCCCGTGATGAGTGTTCTCTCAGGCAACGGTTCGCAAGTGCAGTAAGTAGAAGGGGCGCTAGCATCGAAGTCGATTTTCAGTGCTCGTTGGAACTCCCCACGGCATCACAACGGCGGCGACCGGCCTCGGTGAGTCGCCATTGCCAGCCATCCCATTCAATTAGTTCAAGTTGCAAAAGCCGGCGGGCATGTTCTGGGGCCGGCCGCTCCGGATCGCCAGAGGCGACCTTACGCAGAGCAGTCTCCTCAAACCGACTAAGCGGTGCGAGCATTCCCCTCACGGCCCCGTAACCCCTCTTACCGTGCATCGCACCAAATCGGGACCAACGGTTGCAACGCTCCGTACGGTTCGAGACGCAGTCGGCGCTGCCGAGAGCAGATGTTACGGCAGCTGGTAAGATGCTCCGGTGTTAGGGGGATAGGCTGGCCGTAGCAGGCCGCAATGGGCGTACAATCAAACTTTGTCGGAGTGCTTGGATGCGGGAGGGCCGGTGGCCGCCCCGAAGACCGCCTTTCCAACTACTGCCTGCAGGCCGAGCGAATGCGTCGGATCGCTCGACAGATACAACACGAGCAAAGCGAAACCGAGGCTGACGACGTCCGGTACGGTTTAGGACGCAGTAGAGGGTTCGCATCTGAATCACGCAGCCGACACCCGCAAATCGCTCGCGCGATACTCCGCGTCGGCTTAGCTGAGCGTTGTTGCCCGAGCGCCGTGTCAGCGCCCGGGGCCGAGCCCCATGTGCGAGAGTGTGGGCTCCAGGCCGCTGAGGAAGGCTAAATCCTCAGCGGCCTGTTGCACCTCCAAAAGTCCGCCATGTAGGGGCGTAGAACAATTTCGGTGTTTGGCGCCGCGGCGGGGTTGGACGGCGCAGGCATAGGCGGCAACATCATTGATCTGTCGCCCCCAAGGTGGAACACATGATGTCGTCGGGGATTGCCTCCGAAAAGCCGAGCAGTTCCAGCTAGTTGCCTGCACTGCGGCATCTGCGCCAAGAATGTCCAGCGCTCCCGCTCAAACAGTGGAGGGCGCGATGAAGCCAACGCCCTACGGCTCAAGGGAACTCAGTGAGTTGCTACTTCGCGCATCGAGCGCGATAGACGAGACTCGGCCAGCTGATCGAGGCCGCCCGGAAAATTCGACAGAGAATATGGGCAGCCAACGCGGAGCGAGAAGAACGACGCTTCATTGAAACTCAGCAAGCCAAGGTCGGGTACTGTGCCTCAATACGTCGATGAGCGGCAAATGCGGCCAAACCGCATTAGGCGTGATCGTCTGCGGAAAAGCACTGTCCGTCGGATCATGCAACGTCGCCCCTCCATTTCAGCAATGCAGCTTCTGCACGTACCACGACGAAATTCAGCATCAATCCAATCATCGCCAGTATCAGAATCGTCCCCAGGACGCCCTCCGCTCGGAAACTCGCTGCGTAGAAGGAGATGCGTTGGCCAAGGCCCATGCGTGCTGAGATCATCTCACCGACGACGACGGCCAGCAGGGCATAGACGACGCCTAGACGCATACCGCCAAAAATCGCCGGCACGGCGCCCGGAAGCATGACCTTCCAGAAGAGCTGTCGGTCGGTGGCGCCTAGCGCGCGCATCGTTACGATCAACTCGCGATCGAGTGAGCGGATGCCGGCCTCGGTGTTCAGCATCAGGATAAAAAATACCAGGCTCACGGCTAGCGCCACCTTTGACCCCTCGCCCACCCCGAACCAGATGATGAACATTGGCGCCAGCGCCACGCGCGGGAGCACATTCAGGATCGTGAGGAAAGGATTGCTGACGTCGGCCGCAAAGGGAAACTGCATACGCACGATACCGGCCGCAACACCAGCCGCTGCGCCGATGGCGAAGCCCACGAGCGTTTCGCGCAGAGTAACCAACACATGCGGCCAGATACTACCATCGCGAATTTCTTCGACGAGAAAACCGCCTATGGCGCTCGGCTGGGAGAAGAAGAAGGGATCAATTAGGCGCGCCTCGACTCCCAAATGCCACAGGCCGAGGAACAGCCCGAGCACGACAGCTCGTGTTGTCCAAATCCAGAACGTCCGTCGCCGCCGGCGCGCAACGCGCTCCGTTTCGCTTCGCGTCAGGGTATCGAGGACACGATCGGCTGCGACTGCTTCAGTCCGGATGCTCACAATGCAGCCTCCCCCGCCTTGAGTGCCTGCCACACCTGCTCGCTGAGCTTGAGGTAATGCTGGTCGAAGCGGATGCGTTCGGGATCGCGCGGCCTCGGCAGGTCGATTGCAATATCGGCCTGGATGCGCCCGGGACGTCGCGTCAGGACGATCACTCGATCTGACAGCGCCACTGCCTCGGCAAGATCGTGGGTGACGAACAGCACCGTCTTGCGGTCGCGTTCCCATATGCGCAGGAACTCGGCTTGCAGCATCAGCTTGGTCTGCGCATCCAGGGCGGCGAATGGCTCGTCCATCAGGAGGGTGTCGGGATCGATGGCCAGAGTGCGTGCCAGCGCCACCCGCTGACGCATTCCCTGCGAGAGCTGCCAGGGATAGGCATGACCGAAGGCGCTGAGCCCGATCATCTCAAGCAGGCGGCCACCGACTGCGGCCCGCTCGGCGGGCGCGATGCCACGCAGTTCCAACCCGACCTCAATATTGCTGCGTGCCGAGCGCCAAGGCAGCAACCCGTCGCGCGCAAACATGTAACCGGTACGCCGGGACGGGCGTGCGACGCGATCGCCATTGACCGTAACCGCGCCGGCCACTGGCTGCAGCAGACCCGCCGCCATGTTCAGGATTGTGGTCTTGCCGCAGCCGCTGGCGCCCACTAGTGCGAGGAACTGGCCGCGGGGCACGTCGAACGAAACATTGTCGAGCGCCAGCATGGGCTTCCCATCGGGTGTCGGGAAAGCGTGTGAGACCCCCTCAACCCTGATCGCAAGGTCGAGGTTGGTCAGCGGGACGACAGGTGACAGATGGGAATCCATACGGTTTAGGACTGGACGTCCCTGCCGCCAAGCGCGCGCTCCGAGAGATCAGCTGGCACGGTGCGACCAGTATCAGTGAAGGCCCTCTTCACGGCCTCGACGCTGGGAGCAAAAATCGTCTTGCGGTTGTCGCGCGCCCATTCGTTGGATGCGCGCAATGCAGTCAGCGAGTCCTGAAACTCCGGCATGACGTAGCGCGCGAACAGCTCGTAGCTGCGCATCGTGTCCTCGCGGTTGGCCCATTCGTGTGCGCGGAACAGCACTCCGCCGAACCCGCCCCCGCTTAAGCCGTAGAGTCTGCGAATACCACGAGTCACAAGTTCCGGCGACCCGACGAGGGTGGTTCCCATCTTCACGCCATCGCGCAGCGGATCGTCGGACCGGCCGGCTGGACGTCCGAGGGTGCGATCAAAATAGTCGACCGTCTCAGCCCGCTCGCCGCGCCGGACCTGGGCCAGCGCCGCCTCGTCGTCCTCACCGACATGGACATTGACCACGATTCGCCACTTGTCGCGACTCATGGTTTTGCCGTGCTCCGCCGCGGAGTCCTCGGCAATCTTCCACTGTTTTGCCAGCGCCTCGGGACCGCCTGGCAAACCGGCGCCAATCGAAAGTACGCCGAGTCCATGCCTGCCAGCGGCCATCATGCCGAACGGCGTGATGGTGCTTGCCACCACGATCGGGAAGTGTGGGCGGGTATAAGGCGCCAGATGCAGACGCGCGTCCTTCAGCTCGAACCAGTCGGTCTTGACCGTCACGGGCTCCTTACCCGCCAGCAAGCGCATGATGACGTCGAGCGCCTCCTCCATTCGCTTGCGCTGCAGGGTCGGAGGGATACTCAGCATGTAGGCGTCAGACGTCAGCGCGCCGGGGCCACAGCCCAGCATCGCCCGGCCGCGCGTCATGTGGTCGAGTTGCACGAAGCGATTCGCGACCATCAGCGGGTTGTGATAGGGCAGGCTGGTCACGCCCGATCCAAGCTTGATGCGCCGCGTGCGCGCAGCAGCGGCGGCGATCATCAGTTCCGGAGAGGAAACCAGCTCCCATCCTGCTGAGTGGTGCTCACCAATCCAAACCTCGTCGTAACCCAGCCGATCGAGCCATTCGATCAGCTCCATGTCGCGCTCGAGGGCGAGCGTGGGATTCTCGCCGAGCCGATGGAACGGCCCGAGGAAGATGCCGAACTTCATGGCGTCATCCGTCATCGGAGCGCTCCTTTGTTCTTCCGACGTTATGGCAGGTACTTCTTGGCCTCGGACCACGCGAGTTGCTCGCAGGTCTGAATCTGGTCGGGTTTGATCAAGCCGTTATCGACCTGGAATTTCCCAACGTTCTCGGTGCCTTTGCAGTTGAACTTGACGTCGAACGCCTTGCCCAGACGTGTCAGCACACCTTTCATCTGCTCCTGCGTCAGGGCCTTGTTGTACTTCGACCAGATCGCGGCGACCTTTTCGGCGTTGGCCGGATCGCTCACGAAGGCAATGGCGGCCTCCTGCCCGGCCTGGAACCGCTTCATCATCTCGGCATTCTTGTCGGCGTGCGCCTTCGTCGAGTGATAGACGCTGGATGTCCACGTCGCGAACTCGGGGATTGTCTTGTCAATCATCAGGTCGAGCAGCACCTTGCCACCCGCGTTCTCGAGCACCGTCCGCACAGGCTCGATCGCCATGACCGCATCGAGCTGACGAGCCCTGAAAGCGGCAACGGCATCGGGACCGAGTCCTACCGCGAGAAAGGTGGCGTCCTTCTCCGGGTCCATGCCGGCGTCCTTGAAGAAGCGGCGTGCGAAATTGTGTCCGTCCGAGCCGATCGCCGGAACGCCGATCTTCTTGCCTTTGAGATCGCGGATCATCGCCGGATAGCCGACCGACTTGTTTGGTGTCGCGACATCCTTGCCGACCACGATGCTCCAGACATGGGCCGGATAGTTGTCGACGATCGCTACGAGGTCGCGACCTCGGCTGTTTACCAGCATCATATTGCCAGGGCTGTTGCTCATCAGATCGACCGCTCCGCTGAACAGCGCCGCAGTCGCGTCAGGCGCGGCACGGAAGTCCATCAACATCACGTTCAATCCATGCTTGTCGTAGATGCCCAGGTCTTTGGCTACATAGGCCGGCACTGCCACCAGAGAACCGGTATAGACCGCGACATTGGCTGTCATCGGCTGCGCCGAGACTAGGCTCGGCAGCAGACCCACCGCGGCGATCGCCGCCATCAGAACTCGTCTTTTCATCTCATTTTCCTCCCGCTCTTCGTTGCTTCCCGACGCCGAACTGCTTCAAAGCCGGACCGCACCCTCGCGCGCCAGTGCTTCGATCTCACTGGAACTAAGGCCTGCGTCCCGGAGGATTTCGCCTGTGCTGGCACCCAGCCAAGGCGCCGGCGCCGTCGCGCCCTGGCCCAGTCCTGAGAACCCGGGTCCAAGCTGCAGGAACCCGGCGACGTCTCCTTCAAGGTGTTCCAAGCCAAGCTCGACATGCTGCCCAGTCCGCGCCTCGCGAAGGAACTCGCCCATTCGACGCACACGAGCCGCAGGCACACCGGCGTTGTTCAACTTTCCTTCGAGCACCGCCGCCTCGCGGCAAGCAAATGCAGCGTCGAGACGACGACTGAGCTCATCAGCATCGACGGGGACGACATTCGTGGTGGCGCCGTCACCCACCTGGGCCACCAGCGCGGGATCGTCCGCTATTTCGGCAAGCCCAATCAGCTCGCACAGCGCCGCAAACTGACGACGGGTATTGGCTGCCACCGCAAGCCACCCGTCGGCACAGCGGAAGGTGGCGGCGCCCGGTGACCCACTGAACCCCCGATTGCCGGGCCGAGGCCCGTCGCGCTCCGTGGACAGCACCCGGCTCGCCAGGGGCCGCATAAGCTGTAGCGCACCCTGAGCGAGGGACGTATCGACATGGCTGCCGACGTCGTCAGAGCCCCGGCGGTGCAGGGCCGCCAGCACGGACATGGCGCCCAGCATACCGGTAGCGATGTCGATGACCGGAAAGCCAACCTTGGTGGGCGGCCCGTCTTCCTCGCCATTCGCCATCATCATGCCGGTCAGTGCTTGCACCACCTGATCGTAAGCGCCGAAGCGCCTCCAGGCGCCTTCCTGGCCGTACCCGGAAATCGAGAGGTATATGATGCGCGGATTGATTGCGCGCACGGCCGTGTAGTCAAGGCCGAGACGCTCAGCCGTGCCCGGGCGGAAATTCTCGATGAAGATGTCTGCGTCACGCAGCAAGCCCAATAGGAGATTGCGCAACCGCGGCATCTTGAGATCGATGGCGAGGGACTTCTTACCCGCGTTAAGGGTCGCAAAGGTGTTCGACATCCCACCACTGCTTCCAGGCTCAACGAAGCGCATAACATCGGGTGCGCGCGGATTCTCGACCTTCACCACGTCGGCTCCGAGAGCTGCGAGATACATCGACGCGACGGGGCCCGCGATCACGTGACTGAGATCAATCACCCGCACACCGGATAAGCACTGCGACGCCATTCGCTTGTTCTCCCGACGTCGCAGCCTAGGCAATGCCGTGATACTGTCCAAATACCGCTTTTGGATTTAGTGATATTGTGTGGTTATCACATGGATCATCTACGATTGCGCTCGCTCAGGCTGATTGAGACGTTGGCGGAAGCCGGCTCTCTGCATCAGGCGGCGCAGCGACTGAATACCTCGCAGCCTGCCCTGACGGTAATGCTGCAGGACGTTGAGCGCACATTTGGCGGGACGCTCTTCGAACGCTCGCGCCGCGGCCTCGTCCCCACGGAGAGAGGCCACTATATGATCCGGCAGGCCAGGCTCATGTTAGCGGATCTGCGGCGTGTACAGAGTGAGTTCGCATCGGGAAATGAAGGCCGAGCGCTCCTCCGCATCGGCGTCCTGCCGCTGGTGATGCTGGAAATCGTGCCCCGAGCGCTGACCCTGCTCCGTGCGTCGTATCCCCCAAGAGTGCGTGCCGAGTTCCGCGAAGGCGCCGCTTCGGAGCTGCTGGCTGCCCTGGCCGACGGCTTGCTCGATCTGGTGATTGGGCGGATGTTGCCGGAGTTCGCAGCGAACGAGGATCTCGTCCCTTCCTTCTTGTTCACCGAATCGTTTTGCATCATTGGCGGCTCCCGTCACGAGCTCAGGCGACGGCGCAAGATCTCGTGGGAGGAACTGGCGGGCATGGACTGGATCGAAGCGCCGACGAACACTGCTTTGCACGACTTCTTCGCTGATGCGTTCCTGCGACGGGGGCTAAATCCTCCGCAGCCGGTCTATCAGTCCGCGTCGTTCTATTCCTGTATCGCCATCCTTGATTCTTCTGACTGCTTGATGATGGTGCCCAACGAGGTAGGTCGACACTTCGCAAGTCGGTCGAGGGTTTGTATTCTGCCGATTAAGGTGGACGAGGCGAGAGCGGCTTTCTCAATCATCAAGCGTCGCTCGCGAGCAAGTCCTCACGCTATGCTCGCGTTCGAGGCTTCCGTGCGACATGCAGCACGAGCCCGGCGTCGCATGAAGTAGCAACCATTGCGCTCATCAGTTCATCCATGCCGAAGTCTCGTCGCTCGCAAGGAGCAAAGAGTTTTGGGCGTCAACTGAGACGGCAATTCTCTGCAAAGAATCGTTCAGTGAACGTTCCAAAGCTAACAAATTTCGAGCACCATTTTTCGCTATGCCTCAGCGCGCCTTCGCCCGCACCTCGGCCGCGAGAAAAGCCCGGAAGGCCGTGAGCCGGGGATCTTTGGCGCGGGCCAGCGGATAGACGAGATGGAATTCGCGTTTGCTGCGATGGGTGAAGGCGAGCGGCCGCACGAGGCGCCCGGAAGCCAGATCCTCGGCCAGCAGGCAGCCGACACCCATGGCGACGCCGACGCCTTCGATAGCGGCCTGGAAGGCAAGACTCATCGTCTCGAAGCGTGGCCCACGTTCACCATCGACGCCCGAGGCGCCGGCCGCTTTCAGCCAGCGTGGCCAGTCGTCGGGGCGCGGATCGGAATGGATCAGCACGTGTCGGCGAAGATCGGACGGTGCCCTGATCCGTGCGGCGAGGGCGGCGCTGCACACCGGAAAGACCTCGACCGTGGCCAACCAGACTGCGCCATGGCCCGCCCAGTTGCCATCGCCAATGCGAACGACCGCGTCGAACCCGTCGCGCGCCACGTCAACCGGCGCCAGCGACGTGGTGAGCTGCAGGTCGATGGCGGGGTGCTTGTCGTGGAAGCGTCGCCAGCGCGGCATCAGCCAGCGCATGGCGAAGGTCGGATAGGCGCAGATGGCGAGCGGCCCCCGTGGGTCGCGGCCGCGCAACTGCTCGGTCGCCAGTCCCAGCCGATCGAAGGCCTCCTGCACGTGCCGAGCATAGACCTGACCTCGTGCCGTCAACTCGACCGCGCGGTTGCCGCGGGTGAAAAGGCGCACCCCGAGCGATGCCTCCAGGGCCTGGATCTGCCGGCTTACGGCGCCAGGCGTCACGGCGAGATCGGCGGCTGCGCGCGCGAAGTTCAAGCGGCGGGAGGCGGCATCGAAGGCGCGCAAGGCATTGAGCGGCGGCAGACGGGGGAGCATCGGTCGATCCTGAATTGAGGAATAGTCAATTCAAGATTACTGATAACTCGATTTGTGAACCATTGTTTATGGCGCAGGGTGCAGTGCCAGTTTTCGAGGAAAAGCGGATGAACACCCTGACGAAGATGACCTTTGAGCGGCCGATATCGCCCTCCGACCTCATCGCGCCGGATTGCCGTGGCCTCAATTACTGGTCGATCGACCGCTCGCTGCGGGACCTGCTGTCGCTCCATCTCGATCCGGCCGCACTGGCGCATTTCACGCCACACTTCGAGCGTCTGGGCGGGATTGCGGGATCCCGGCTCGACGAACTTGCTCTGCAGGCCGACAAGCGCACCCCGATCCTGCATTTCCGCGACCGGTTCGGGCGTGACGAGGACTGGGTCGAATATCACCCGGCCTATCGCGAAATGGAACAGATCGGCTTCGGTGAGTTCGGCCTGCACGCCATGTCACACAAGCCGGTGCTGGGCTGGCCGGAGCCCGTCACCCCGCTGGTGAAGTACGTCTTCCAGTACATCTTCGCCCAGGCCGAGTTCGCGCTTCTTTGTCCGCTTTCCGTCACCGACACGTCGACCATGCTGATCCAGAAGTATGGCGGCGACGCCGTGAAGAAGCGTTTCGTCGAGCACATGACCACACAGGACATGAGCAGGCTCCTGAAGGGCGCACAGTTCATGACCGAAAAGGCTGGCGGCTCGGATGTCTCCGGCAACGCACTGACCGCACGCAAGGTCGGCGATCATTGGGAGCTGTGGGGCGACAAGTGGTTCTGCTCCTGCGTCGACCATGACGTGATCCTGTTGCTGGCGCGCTGCGAGGGCGCGCCGCCAGGCAATGCCGGTCTCTCGATCTTCGCCATGCCGCGCCGTCTCGATGACGGCAGCCGCAATCGCTACAGGATCGTGCGGCTGAAGGACAAGATGGGTTCACGTTCGATGGCGGCCGGCGAGACCATTATGGAGGGCGCGGTCGCTTACCTCATGGGCGAGCCTGGCCGTGGCCTCAAGCACATGATGGATCAGGTGAACTTGTCGAGGCTGAGCCATGGCTTTCGTGCCGCCGGAATGATGCGCCGCTGTCTCAACGAGGCACTGCAGGTCGCCCACCATCGCTCGACCTTCGGCCGCACACTGATCGACCATCCGATGGCGCGTCGCCAGCTCCTGAAGCTGATGCTGCCGACCGAACAGGCGCTGTCGGTCGGCGTCGCCGCCGCTGTGGCGATGACCGAAGGCGACGAGGTGCAACTGCGCATCCTCACACCGATGCTCAAGTACCGCGCTAGCCGTGACAACGTCATGGTCGCGACTGGCGCTATGGAGATGCGCGGCGGCAACGGCTACATTGAGGACTGGGGCAACGCCAAGCTGGTACGAGATGCCCATCTCGGCCTGCTCTGGGAAGGCACCTCGAGCGTCAACGCGCTAGACATCGTGCGTCGCGCCGTCGGCAAAGACCGGGCGCACCAAGCGCTGGCCAAGGCCCTGCGCGAAGATATCGAGAGCGCACCGATCCCCGGCCAGTTCCGCGGCCGCATTGTCCAGCTTGTCGGCCGTGCGATTGACTTTGCCGAGAAGGTGTCAAAACAGCCGGAGGCCGAGGCGTCGTGTCGCAAGGCCGCCAGCGGTCTCTATCACGCAACTAGTGCGGCCCTGATGGCCGCGGAAGGCGCAAGGCTTGGCGAGAGGGGCGGTGATGCGCGTCGTCTGCTGCTAGCCCGCCTGGTCATCGATCATCGGCTGACGAATGCTGATCCGTTCGGCCTGCCGGACCATCGTCACGAAGATGCGATGACGGCGGCACTGCTCGACGAACGCGTCGTCACCATGGGCCGCGCCATGGACCTTTTGGCCAGCTGAATTCCGGGAAACACGCAAATGACCTACATACAACGCCGGGGGGTGCTACTCGGCGCCGCCACCGCGTCGCTCGCTGCGGTTTTATTCGCCGACCGCGCTCGCGCACAGGACAAGTATCCCAAGGGACCGATCAAGCTGGTCCTAGGATTTGCTCCCGGAGGTATCACCGACATCCTGGCGCGGCTCACGGCGGCCCACCTCGAGGCAGCGCTCAAGACCCAGGTCATCGTCGACAACCGGCCCGGTGCCGGCGGCAACATCGGTGCGGCCGCGGTCGCCCGGTCGACACCGGATGGCTACTCCTTGTTCTTCGGCGCGCTGGGCACAGCGGTTACCAACCAGTTCATCTACGCCAACATGCCGTTCGATACTGCCAACGACTTCGTGCCGATAGCGCTGGTGGCAAGCGTCCCGAATGTACTGCTGGTCCATAAGGACGTGCCAGCGAAGACGATCCAGGAGCTGGTCGCGCTGGCCAAGGCCAAACCTGGCCAATTGACCTACGGAGCCGCGGGCCTTGGTAGTTCCACGCATCTCGCCATGGAGTTGCTCAAGACCGAGACCGGCATGCAGATCGAGAACGTGCCATACAAGGGCAGCGCCTTGCTCCAGCAGGATCTGCTGGCCGGACGTATTCCGGTCGCCATGGACAGCATCTCGATCCATCTGCCGCACATTCGCAGCGGCGCGGTGCGGGCGCTGGCCGTGACGTCGCCCACCCGCGCGCCGCAGCTGCCCGACGTGCCGACCATCGCCCAGGCGGCGGTGCCGGGCTACGACGCCGTGGTCTGGCTCTATGTCGCGGCCCCGGCCAAGACGCCGCCTGAGATCGTTAAGCTTCTAAGTGACGAAATCGTGAGGGGCGTGAGGTCAGACGAGATGGAGTCGAAGATGCGGGCTGTCGGCGCGCTCCCCATGCCGGGTTCGGCTGAGGAGCTCGCCAAGCACATAAGCGCCGAAACCATACGCTGGAAGAAAATCGTCGATGCGGCAGGACTGAAGCCTGAGTAGAGGCCTCCTAGCCGGTGCTTGGCGGCGAGCGGTGACGGCGCTGGCCGACGACCTAGGGATCTGCACGGCTGGGGATAGGCGCAGCGTGGCAGCCCAGAGGCGCTGGGCAGAGGAACGTTGCGCTCTCTCGCGTCGATCTCAGCAAGCCGACGCGGTGATCGTGGCAACAGCATCGAGTGCGCTTGATCCGCATTGCGACGTTGTTGGACCGCCAGCACGATCCTCGATGCCGCAGATCCGATAGCCTTACCTGTGGCGCTTCGGGCGCGAGAATCCCCCTAGATGGCAATAGGGCTTGCGTTGCGGTCATCGCCGTGCATGTAGCCGCTGGGAAATCGCAGTGCCGTCCCGCACCGTCGATCAGGCGTGAGATGCGGCGAATCGGTCGCTTTGAGCCGAAGGCTCTTCTCTCAGCCGCCGAGTAAACCTATGTAATGAGCGAGAGGACGACCTCTCTTTCATGGCAAGCAATGTTCGGGACGGCCCGGCCCTAAGACGAGGGCTGGATATGGCCTGGATAAGTTTGATCTGCGCCGGACTGCTCGAGATCGCCTGGACGTACTTCATGAAGAGGTCGGTGGGTTTCACCCAACTCGTGCCGACCGTTCTCACCATCGTGACGATGCTCGCTAGCGTCGCGTTGCCGTCGGTCTCCATGAAGACGCTGCCCGCTCCGGGACCGTGACGTTGGACAACATGCCAATGGGCTGACCGAAGCCCTCTTCCGACGACCAGCCGGGGATACGAGTCCGAGTTACCCCCCCGCTCTCCTTCAAGGCTCGTATCTGAAGGCACGAAACCAGCTTCGATTGAGCGCAGTGTATAGATGCCCAACTAAGAACTAGTAGCTCTGCGCAGGGGTTTTGACCGGCTGAACGGCACACCGGCGCGCCCCCGCCCGGCAAACGCCGCAAGCGGCGGTGCCTGCACCGCCGGCATCGGTGCAGGGATCCGGCATTCCCGTCTTCCCCGCCCGACCGTCTTGTGGGTCTTGAGAGACCGACCCCCCATCGATTGAGCCATCGTCGAATTCCCGCTGTTCCCGCTGTTTCCGCTACTGGTTTTCAGGACGGGACGGCGGCTGGCCCCCTTCCTCAGGGTCCGGGCGCGCCCATCCGACCGGGGCAGCCGGATGGGCTCGCGCGGTCTCCGCCGCACGCCATGATAGTCGGATGAACGATGCATAGAGCGAAGCCGCCCGAAAGCGCAGCGGCAAGATCTATATAACCCAAGTACCAATCACTGTCAATAACTATGGTCTCGGTCCCTTTCGGTTTCGCAGGTTTTTTCGTGTCGTAGGGGGCCTTTGAACGAATCTATTCCGGTTCTTTTTTGGCGGACCGCAGCGCGCCAAAAAAAATCGGTCGGGGACGACCATCGGTGCCAGCAAGGCTGTCATTCGCTTCGACCAAACAGTCATGATCACTGTGACGCGCGCTACTAGTGGCGATCGGCTCCGTCGAGCATATCCGGGGCTACTTCTTCGAATGCTTCCCGCGCCTGCTGGCCGTCGAAACCGGCCGCCGGCCAAGGGATGCCGTGGTCCGCGTTGCGCCGATCCTGAGCTGATCGGCTACATCGAGGCGCGGCTCCCAGCCGACGGCCCCTTCTCGAGAAGGACCGCTGAACGCTGTGGAGTGCCGTGGCCCGACCGGGCAGCGTCTGCTCTTATGGGCGACGTTATGGATAGCCCATGCCGTTGATCTCGCCCGCCGCCTCCTGGCTCCGCCTGGTTGCCAACGTCGGGTCGATCCGGCGAGCCGCCGCGCAGCTCAACGTGTCGCCTTCGGCAGTCAATCGCCAGATCCTGAAGCTCGAGGCCGAGTACGGTGCCCCTCTGTTCGAACGGTTGCCGCGCGGCCTCAGCCTCACCGAGGCCGGCCGCCTGCTGGTCGCCGACATCGAGCGTTGGCGGCATGACCACGCGAGGACGCTGCAGAGCTTGGCGGAACTGCGCAGCCCCATGAGCGGCCATGCCGCGATCGGCCTGATGGAAAGCTTTGGCCGCGCGGTGGTCTCGCGGCTGATGACCCACATGGTCGAGCGGCATTTCCAGGTCTCGCTCGATGTCCACATCGGCGGCACCGAGCAGATCGTGGGCCAGCTTGTCGCCCGCAAGCTCGACCTCGCCATCTGCTACGCCGTCCCGCGCCAGCCCGACATCCAGGTCCTGGCGCGCGTGCCGTCGAACCCCGGTATCGTCGTGACGCGCGGCCATCCGCTGGCAAACCGCAAGACGATCCGGCTGGCCGACTGCGCCCGGCACAGCTTCGTCCTGCCCGATGCATCGCTCACCTCGCGCGGCATCCTGGACAAGGCGCTGCGGCGGGCGGGGCTGCATCCCGCGGCGATGGTGACGACCAACTCCATCGAGCTGATGAAGGCGATGGTGCGCGAGCACCGCCAGATCGCCCTGCTCGCCCTGGCCGACATCCATTCCGACCTTTTGGACGGCGAGTTCGTCTACATCCCCTTTGCCGATCGCCATGTCAGGGGATCGAGCCTGTCGCTGATCGCGCATCGGCATGTCGGTCTGTCGCCAGCGGCGGCCATGGTGGCGGATCATCTGAAAGACCAACTGCAGCGCTTGCCCGTCAAATAGAACCGTCCGAAAAAAGGCGACGGCGCGTCCGCAAAGTTGCGCTTCCAGCCCTCCCCCGGCCGGGTGTTACATGCAACGGGCCGTTTTCGGGCCATTGGGGGACAGCATGACGATCCGTCGTTCCTGGTCGTTTGTGGCAATCGCAGCCGCTTCGCTGCTGGCCGCAACGCCTTCGCAAGCGCAATCCATGTTGCGCGTGGCGCCCGAGACGCTGTCGCGCATCCTCGATCCGCATTTCACGACCTCATTCACCACGCGCGATCTCGGCTACCTGATCTACGACACGCTGTTCGCGGTCGACGACAAATTCGAGCCCAAGCCGCAGATGGTCGAGAGCTACACGGTGAGCCCCGACAAGCTCACCTACACTTTCGTGCTGCGGCCCGGGCTCAAGTGGCACGACGGCCAGCCGGTCACCGCAACCGACTGCGTCACCTCGATCCGCCGCTGGGCCTCGCGCGACAGCATGGGCCAGATGCTGACGCGCTTCCTCGACTCGCTCGAGGCCGCGGACGCCGGCACCATCAAGCTCGTGCTGAAGGAGCCCTACGGCATGGTGCTCGAGAGCCTGGCCAAGGTGGGCGCACCGGTGCCGTTCATGATGCCCGAGCGCATCGCCAAGACGCCGGGCAGCGAGCAGGTGAAGGAGATCGTGGGTTCCGGTCCCTACAAGTTACGCGCCGACCTGCATGAGCCCGGCGTGAAGATCGTCCTGGAGAAGTTTTCCGACTACAAGCCGCGCAGCGAGCCACCCAACTGGGCGTCCGGCGCCAAGATCGCCAAGCTCGATCGCGTGGAAATGCTGGGGATGCCCGATGCACAGACCCAGGTGAGCGCGCTGCTGCGCGGCGAGGTCGACTATCTCGAACGCGTGCCGGCCGACCTGCTGCCGTTGCTGGACGCGAAATCCGGCGCCAAGGCCGAGGTGGTCAGCAAGTTCGGCTTCCAGGCGATCATGCGCATGAACCACCTGCAGCCGCCGTTCGACAACATCAAGGTGCGCCAGGCGGTGGCCCGCGCGATCGACCG
>JAEZHS010000502.1 GCA_023436825.1 Pseudomonadota bacterium
TTGAACAGCAGGATCTCGTCCAGGCGGTTGAGGAACTCCGGCCGGAAGGCGCGGCGCACCTCCTCCATCACCTGCTCGCGCACCGTCTCGGCCGACTGGCCGTCGGGCAGCGCCGCGAGATACGAGCTGCCGAGGTTGGAGGTCAGCACGATCAGCGTGTTCTTGAAGTCGACCGTGCGGCCCTGGCCGTCGGTCAGGCGACCGTCGTCCAGCACCTGCAGCAGCACGTTGAACACGTCCGGGTGCGCCTTCTCGACCTCGTCGAACAGGATCACCTGGTAGGGCCGGCGCCGCACCGCCTCGGTGAGCACGCCACCCTCGTCGTAGCCGACATAGCCCGGCGGCGCGCCGATCAGGCGGCTGACCGCGTGCTTCTCCATGAACTCGCTCATGTCGATGCGCACCATCGCCTGGTCGTCGTCGAACAGGAATTCGGCGATCGCCTTGGTGAGCTCGGTCTTGCCGACGCCGGTCGGACCCAGGAACAGGAACGAGCCGATCGGCCGGTTGGGGTCCTGCAGGCCGGCGCGCGCGCGGCGCACCGCGTCGGACACCGCCCGCACGGCCTCGTCCTGGCCGACCACGCGCTTCTTGATCTGGTCTTCCATGCGCAGGAGCTTGGCGCGCTCGCCCTCCAGCATCTTGTCGACCGGCACGCCGGTCCAGCGCGACACCACGGCGGCGATGTCCTCGGGCGTGACCTCTTCCTTCACGCCCTTGCCGCCGGCCACGTCGTGGCCCTCGGCGTCCCTGAGCTTCTTCTCGAGGTCGGGGATCACGCCGTAGGTGAGCTCGCCGGCCCGCGCCAGCTCGCCCCGGCGCTGGGCGATCTCGAGCTCGGAACGCGCCTTGTCGAGCTGCTCCTTGAGCTTCTGCGAATCGGCCAGCTTGTCCTTGGCCGACTTCCACTGCGCCGTGAGCGCGGCGGACTTCTGCTCGAGCTCGCTGAGCTCCTTCTCCAGCCGCTCCAGCCGGTCGCGCGAAGCCTGGTCGCTCTCCTTCTTGAGCGCCTCCCTCTCGATCTTGAGCTGGATGACGCGCCGGTCGAGCTCGTCGAGCGCCTCGGGCTTGCTGTCGACCTGCATGCGGATGCGGCTCGCCGCCTCGTCCATCAGGTCGATCGCCTTGTCGGGGAGGAACCGGTCGGTGATGTATCGGTTGGAGAGGGTGGCTGCGGCGACGATGGCCGAGTCGGCGATGCGGACGCCGTGGTGCAGCTCGTACTTCTCCTTGATGCCGCGGAGGATCGAGATCGTGTCCTCGACCGTGGGCTCGGCGACGAAAACCGGCTGAAACCGGCGCGCAAGCGCCGCATCCTTCTCTATGTGCTTGCGGTATTCGTCGAGCGGCGTGGCGCCCACGCAATGCAGCTCGCCGCGCGCCAGCGCGGGCTTCAGCATGTTGGAGGCATCCATCGCGCCGTCGGCCTTGCCGGCGCCGATCAGGGTGTGCAGCTCGTCGATGAAGACGATGATGTCGCCCTCGGCCGACGCGATCTCGGCCAGCACGGCCTTCAGCCGCTCCTCGAACTCGCCGCGATACTTGGCGCCGGCGACCATCGCGCCGAGGTCGAGCGCCATCAGCTTCTTGCCCTTCAGCGCCTCGGGCACGTCGTCGTTGACAATGCGCAGCGCCAGGCCTTCGGCGATGGCGGTCTTGCCGACGCCGGGCTCGCCGATCAGCACGGGATTGTTCTTGGAGCGGCGGCTCAGCACCTGGATGGTGCGGCGGATCTCCTCGTCGCGGCCGATCACCGGATCGAGCTTGCCCTCGCGCGCCACCTGGGTCAGGTCGCGGGCATATTTCTTCAGCGCGTCGTAGCTGCTCTCGGCCGACGCCGAATCGGCGGTGCGGCCCTTGCGCAGGTCCTGGATCGCCTTCTCGAGCGCCTGCGGCTTGACGTTGCCCTTGGCCAGCGCGTCGGCGGCCTCGGTGCCCTTGGCCAGCGCCAGCGCCATCAGCATGCGCTCGACGGTGACGAAGGAATCGCCCGCCTTGTCGGCGATGGATTCGGCCTGGTCGAACAGGCGCGCCGTCTCGGGCGCCATGTAGATCTGGCCCGCGCCCTGGCCTTCGACCTTGGGCTGCTTGGCGAGGTTGGCTTCGACCGCGCGGTGGACGGCGCGGGAATCGCCGCCTGCGGAGGAGATCAGGTTGGCGGCGAGGCCTTCCGGATCGTCGAGCAGGACTTTCAGCAGATGGTCAGGAACGAGCCGTTGGTGGCCTTCGCGCAGAGCCAGCATCTGGGCACTCTGCAGGAAACCGCGCATGCGCTCGGTGTATTTCTCTTGATTCATTTCACAACCCTTTCATTCGCGCCCCCGATGCTTCGGCGGGCGAAAGAGCGGACCCTCTAGAGAGGCATCCTGCAGCCGATATGGGGAGGGATCGGGACCTTGCAAGACCAGTCCAGGGGTGCGGCTTTTCTCGATCAGCGTGCCGGGCTAAAGCATCGGCGAACAAGACATAGATCAAGGAAACGGGGAGAATTTCATGTCCGGTGGTCATGGCCATGTCGACGGCTCGAACAAGAAGATCGCCCTGCTGGTGGCCGTGCTGGCCGCCCTGCTGGCGATCTCCGAAATGGGCGGCAAGAGCGCCCAGACCAACGCCCTGGTGAGCCACACCGAAGCGTCGAACCTGTGGAATTTCTTCCAGGCCAAGACCATTCGGCAGACGGTGCTGCGCACCGCGGCCGACGAGGCCGATGCGATCCTGAAGGACAACGCGCAGAGCCCCCCGGCGGCCATGAAGGCCCAGACCGAGCGGTGGCGCCAGACGGCCCAGCGCTACGAGACCGAGCCCGAGACGGGTGAAGGGCGCAAGGAACTGATGGCGCGCGCCAAGGCCAAGGAAGCGCATCGCGACAAGGCGCTGGCCGCCTACCACATGTTCGAGTACGGCTCGGCGGCCTTTCAGCTCGCGATCGTGCTGGCGGGCGCCGCGGCCCTGACGTCGGTCGTCTGGCTGACCGTCATCTCATGCGGCCTGGGCGTCCTCGGGCTCGGATTCACGCTGCTGGCGTTCGTGGCGCCGACGCTGGTGCATCTGCCTTGATTGCAGGCCCCGACTCAACTCGTGCGCCTCTCCCCCTTGGGGGAGAGGCTGGGTGAGGGGTGATGCAGGAGACAGTCTTCGCGGTTCGCCCCCTCACCTAACCTCTCCCCCAAGGGGAAGAGGAACATGAGAAGAGAAAGGGTCTCGCTAAGCGCGTCGGCCGGCAGCCGGCGTGAATTCCGGCACGTCGGGCTGGTCGTCGGCCGAGGGATCGTTGCCTGCCGGCGCGTTGCGGCCGTTCTGCAGGAAGGCGACGCCGCCGAGACCGGGGTCGTCACCCTGCTCGTCGCGGCCGCCTCGCCGCTCGTCGCGCTCGACACGCCGCTCATCGGGGCCGTTTCCGTTGCCGTTGGGCTGCTGCGGCTGGCCGCCGCCCTGCCCCGGCTGCTGCTGCTGGGGAGCCTGGCCTTCCTCGCCGCTGCCGTCGCCCCAACCCTGGTTGTTGCGCTGGCCGAAGCCGCCGGAGGCCTGGATCATCCGGAAGTAATGGTTGGCGTACTGCCAGTAGGCTTCGGCCATGATGCGATCGCCCGAGGCCGCCGCCTCGCGGGCCAGCGCCTGGTACTTGTCGAAGACCTGGTGGGCGTTGCCGCGCACGCGCACGTCGGGCCCACTTGAGTCAAAGATCTGGTTTCGATTGGGCGGACGGTTGGGGTTGTGATGCTGCTTGTGATGGTGGCCGCCACCACCGCCGCCACCATTGCGACCGCCGCGCGACCGCTGACGATTGTTTGGTCTCATTACCTAATGGCCAGTTACATGCCGGACGGTGTTGTTCTTTGCTGACCCTCTGCCCTTCATGGGCGCCGTCAGGCCGATTATCAGAGGGATACATTGCCCGGTGCCACCCATTGACCCAGGCCAAGCCCCCCCAAGGGGCTTAGATGAACGTAGTCTCATTCGGTTTAGTTGCCAACCCTTTAATACTTCAACGAGACCACCCGGTCGATGCCGCCGAGGTCCTTCCAGGGGGCTTCGGGCGCAAAACCTGTGGATTGGAAAATCCTATATATTTCATGGACTTGTCCCTCCCCCGCCTCGAGCAGGAGGCGGCCGCCGGGGGCGACCAACCGGGGGGCGGCGGCGGCGATCGTGCGATAGGCCGCAAGCCCGTCCGGCCCGCCGTCGAGCGCCAGCCTGGGCTCGAAGCGACCGACTTCAGGCATCAGGCCGGCGATGGCGGCGGCCTCGATATAGGGCGGATTGCTGACCAACAGATCGAACGGACCGCCGAGCCGGTCGTGCCAGCCGGGCTGGCGCCAGTCACCGAGCAACAGCTCCGCGCGGTCTTCGACCTTCAAGGCAGCGGCGTTGGTCCGGGCGACGTCGAGGGCGGCGTCCGACACCTCCAGTCCGACGCCGCGGGCGGCGCGGAACTCGTGCAGCAGAGTCAGCAACAGGCAGCCCGAGCCCAGGCCGAGATCGAGGATCCGCCAGGGCCGCTCGCGGTCGCCCAGCAGCGCCAATGCCGCCTCGATGACCGTCTCGCTGTCGGGGCGCGGCACCAGCACGGCCGGCGAGACCTTGAACGGCAAGCCCCAGAACTCGCGCTCGCCCAGGATGTAGGCCATGGGCTCGCGCTGAACGCGCCGCGCCGTCAGCTCGCGCAGGGCTGCAGCGACGGCGGCCGGCGCGGGCTCGTTGCCGCGCGCGATCAACTGCTCGGTCGCGAGACCGGCCGCACGGGCCAGCAGCAGGCGCGCTTCGAAACGGACATTGTCGAGGCCCGCGGCCGACAGCGCCGTCGCCGCGTCGCGCAGCAGGCTGTCGTAGGTCGCCCCAGAACCGGCGGTGGATGCGGCGGTCAGGCCGCGAGCTCCGCCAGGCGCCCCGCCTCGTCGTCGGCGATCAGCGCATCGATGATCTCGTCGAGCGCGCGCCCCTCCATCACCTCGTCGAGCTTGTAGAGCGTGAGGTTGATGCGATGGTCGGACACGCGGCCCTGCGGGAAGTTGTACGTGCGGATGCGCTCGCTGCGGTCGCCGCTGCCGACCTGGCCCTTGCGGTCGGCGGCGCGGGCGTCGTCGCGGCGCTGGCGCTCGGCATCGTACCAGCGGGCGCGGAGGATGTTCATCGCCTTGGGG
>JAEZHS010000452.1 GCA_023436825.1 Pseudomonadota bacterium
GTATCAGGCATTTGTGATTCCGGGTACTAGGCGCCGAGGCGCGCCAGCTCATTGCTGGCGGCGGCGCACTCGATGAGCGCCGGCGGGCCCTGGTCGACGACTTCGCGCCAGTAGCGGCGCGCCGCCGCCGGATTGCCGTCGACAGACAGCACCCCCATTTGGAAGCGCGCTTCGGCATGGCGGGCGGGCGAGTTGGCGCGGTTGAGCAGCGCCTCCTCCGTCACCTGCCCGGTCCGGAAGGCGAGCAGCAGCGTGGGCCAACGATCGTCGGCGGGAAGCGTGACCGACTCGGTGGGCGCCCCTGCCAGCCGCGCGGCCGTCAGGCGGTAGAGCAGCCAGTAGGCGTTCGTCGGATCCTTGGCGATGGCCAGCCCGAATTCGTTGAACGCGGCGCTGTAGTTGGCCATGCGCATCGCCACGCAGGCGCGCGCCGCCGGGCTGGTCTGCGGCAGGAGCTCGAACTGATGGCGCCAGTCGTCGTTCGCCTCGGCCAGCCGACCCAGCGCTGCACGCGCGATGCCGCGGGCGTTCAGGGTGTCGCCGTCCTTCGGATTGGCGGCGAGGACGCCGTCGAAGATCTCGATCGCCTCCTGGTAGCGGCCGAGCGTCGACAGGGCCTCGCCCTTCAACGCCAACACCTCCGAAAGCTTGGGGTTCACCTTCAGCGCGCGCTCGTAGCTGTCCAGCGCCTCCGCGGCACGCCCGTACGCAAGACACGCGTTGCCGTGCGCGAGCTGCGGCAGGACCTTGCTGCGAACGTTGGCGCGGACCAGGTCGTACGATTCGGTCTCGAAGGCGAAGTATCCCTGGCGGCGAAAAATATAGCGCCGGTCGGCGGCGCCCGGCGGCAGTTCCGACCACAGACGGCGCGCGCGCTCGTACTCGCCCTGCGCCTCTGCGCTGCGTCCCAGGCTGTCGAGGAGTTCCGCCCGCGCCATCACGGCGTCGGCAAAATCGGGAACAAGGGCCAGCGCCCGGTCGAATGCAGCAAGGGCGCCCTCGCCGTTGCCGCCGCGCCGCTTCACCAAGCCGTCGCGGAAATGGCCGCGGGCATCCTGCTCGTCATCGCCGACCTTGGGGGCAATCTCGACCGCGTCGGGCCGGCGCCACAGGCGCCTGACCGGCGCAATAGCTGCTCGCAAAATGCCGATATCAGCCACGGGCGGCTCTCAAGGTATCGTTCGAGGTGGTCAAGATCGACACTTTCGCCGGCAGCCGGTGTTTGCGATAGGGAATCCGAGGCGTCCCGCTAGCCTATACCCCTGGGGAGCGTCAAGACGATGTCGCACCTCGGGCATCGCCGCATAACTCGCCATGATTCCAGGGCAAATTCCCCCTGCCGATGGCAACAGGAGGCTCCAGCAAGACATTGTCGAGGCTATCTCGGACGGGTTCGCTATGCTATGCGACCTGCCGCAATGCTCCCCACCCTGACACCACGTCTTGCGGCCCCCGGCCATCCCGATTTGTCGTTCTAATTCAATGGTTAACTTGAATAATCGCCAGGAACTGCCCGATGCGCCCGTCATGCACTTTGTGGATGGCAAGGCGGTCGAGCCGCGGGACTACAACTGGCTGGAGCGCATCGTCCGCTTCCTGTTGCGGCCGTTCGTCGAGGCCTGGCACCACCGCGACCTGATTGCGGCAATTCTGCGACGGGAGTTGCGCGAGCGCTTCAGCGGGTCGATGGCCGGCTGGGTGTGGGCCGTGGTGGCGCCCCTGATTTCGCTCGTTACCTACACCCTTGTCTTCGGCGGCTCGGCGACGCTGCCCAACAAGACCCAGTCCAGTTCGTCGATCGACTACGCCCTGTTCATCTTCGGCGGGCTGGTGGCGTTCAACTTCTTCACCGAGATGGCGTACCGGGCGCCCTCGCTGCTCCACGAATACGCCCACTACATCAAGCAGACGATGTTTCCGGCCGAGATGCTGCCGATCATCTCGACGCTCAGGGCGACGACATATGCCTCGATCGGCCTGGCACTCATGCTGGTCTGCCAGCTCGTCTTCGCCGGGACGTTGCATTGGACCGTGCTGCTGCTGCCTCTGTGGTTCATCCCGTTCCTGATGTTCCTGATCGGCATCACCTGGCTGCTGTCCGCCATGGGCGCGTTCACGCGCGACACTGCCTACCTCATGATGACCATCGCCCCGGTGCTGATGTTCGCCACCCCGGTGTTCTTCAGCCACGAAACGCTCGGCCCCACCTGGTATCTTCTGATGTACGCCAACGTCCTGACCGGCTTCATCGAGACCATCCGCGACCTTGTGGTGTTCGGGAGGATTCCCGCCGGCCTGGTCATTGCCTGGACGATGTTCATATCGATGTTCTTCTTCTGGTTCGGCTACTGGTTCTTCCGGCGCCAGCAGGATGCGATTGCCGATGTCATCTGAGCCCGAGGTCGTGGTCAGGGCGAGGCACCTCGCCAAGGCCTACAAGCTCTACGACAGCCCCAAGGACTGGGTGAAGCAGCAGCTTCTGGGGTCGGAGAAGAAGCCTTACTACAAGTCGTTCTGGGCGCTGAAGGACATCAGCTTCGAGGTCCGGCGCGGCAAGAGCCTGGGCATCATCGGTCGCAATGGCTGCGGCAAGTCCACGCTGCTGCAGATCGTCTGCGGCATGACTCGGCCGACCAAGGGTGAAATCTGGGTCAAGGGCCGTGTCGCCCCGGTGCTGGCGCTCGGCGCCACTTTCGACCTCGAGGCCACGGGGCGCGAGAACGTGCTGATCGGCGGCGCCGTACTGGGGCTGAAGCGCCAGGAGATCCTGAACAAGTTCGAGTCGATCACCGAGTTCGCCGGCATCGGCGCATTCATGGACCAGCCGCTGAAGCTCTATTCGGTCGGCATGCGCATGCGGCTCGCCTTTGCCATCTGCGCCCATATCGACGCCGAGATCCTGATCGTCGACGAGGCGCTGGCGGTGGGCGACCTCGCCTTCCAGAAGAAGTGCGTCGACTGGATCGACAACTTCCGCCGCACCGGCACGCTCCTCTTCGTCAGCCACTCGACCGGCGAGCTGTCGCGGCTGTGCGAGAGCGCGATGTGGATCGACAACGGTCGCGTCCGCGAAGCCGGCAGCGTCGCCGACGTCGCCCGCGCCTACCGTCGCGCGACCTTCGTCGAGAAGGACAACATGAAGCGGTTCTCCGCCGTCTGAACGACGGATTGCACGTTACCCCGCTCGGCCGAGATCGGCGGAGTCGAGGAAGGCATTGGCGCCGATATCGGCGGAGCGCCGGATGTCGACGATGGTCGGAATGCCCTGCCGCCGCGATACGCCAACCGAGGGGTCGAGATATTCCGGGGGAGCGGCCCGCCGCGACATTGGCCGTATCTCGAGGCTGAGCCGCTCGGCCTCCGAGCCGTAGCCAGTGGTGAAATGCGGCGAAAACCGCGAGTGGATCGTGAGATCACCCAGGTCGTAGGAAGGGATCCACAGCTTCGATGGATCTTGAAGCAGGTAGTCCGCACCGAAGTCTTGATGCTGTAGCGTCGGCAGTAGCCCGTCGGGCACGGGCACGACAAAGCCCAGACCTGAATTCTGCCCAGGAATGATGCGGTCGAACGGAATCCAGAGCGAAAAGGGCACGCCCTCCGCGACGACCTTTGCATCCTGATGTCCGCCCACTCCCAGCGGCTTGTCGATCGCGTGGCGCACCGTGCACCATTTGAGGAGCAGGACGATATGCGAGGATGCACACAGGTTCTCGACGACGTCCCATACCCACGACCTGATGACGGCGGCGATGACGGCGGCGGCCGGAAAGCGATCGCCCTCGCGAAGTGACCAAGGTGGATACCAGCTGCCGCTGTAGGCCTGCTGCGGGCTGTCGGCGGTCAGCGAGCGGTGAACCCGGAGGGATCGCCGAAGCGCCTCTCCTTCCGCGCCGAGCATCTCGGGCCGCAACGCCTCCCTCAGCCGGACGACGCCGAATTTCGAATAGGCAGCGGCGATATCGGCGGGCCGGGCTTCACGGGAGAAGGACAGAGCGTATCGGTCCTTGGTGACGTCCGGATGATTCCCGAGGAGTTCCTTGAAATTCATCTGTCGCTCGGCTGTGGGCTTACGACCAGGCTTCGATCTCGGCCATCAAGGCTTTCGCCTTGCCGATCTGCTCGCGCCGAACCCTGTCCCAGCTATCCATGGTCGCCGCGTTGCTTTCCAGCCGATGCTCCCAGCGCTCCGGCAGCAGTTCGCCGAGAATGATGGCGCACCAGCGAAGACCGTAGAGCGGCATCAACGCCGGCAGGCGATGAGCCTCGGCATGGCGGGTGAAGTGGCCGAGCAGGCTCTCGCGAAAAGCTGCCTTCTGCCGTTCGTTCAACTGCATGCCGGGGTGCATCACGAAGTTGGCGATGCTGGTCACGGGATCGTCCCAACCGAAGTACTCGAAGTCAAGGAAGCACAGCTTCCCGTCCGGCGACCTGAGAGCGTTGTGCGCCCCCATGTCGGAGGGAATGAGAGTCCGGAACTGCGGCGCAAGGTCTTCGCCGAGGTCGAATCCGAGTTGGCCGTACGACTTGGCGGCGCCGACCTCGAAACGGCGCAGCGAGGGCACCAGAACGTCGTCGAAGAACGGCGCGAACTCGGGCACATCATGCTTGACCGCCGCCAGCCGGGCGTAGCGGCGTTCGATCTGGGCCAGGATGCGTGGACCTGAGAGGCAGGCTTCGGCCGCTTCGCCGATCTCCGCCCTGGCCTGGTCGTCGACGCCATGGTCGAGCGCTATCTGAAAGGCGGCGAACTCGGCCACGTCGGCGTCGGTGACGATATCGGCCGGCTCGCCGTCGATCCAGGTCAGCAGGGCGAAGCGCCGCTCCGGCGACACGGCGACCACTTTGGGCACGCGGCCGATGCCCTTGCGCTCCATGAAGCGCAGCGCGTTGACCTCGCCCTCGAGCCGGTTGCGGTTGTCGGCGGCCGGGTATTTCTTCAGCGCATAGCGGGCTGCCTGCGTCTCGACCCGGAAGATGCGGCTGTTGCCGCCGCGGCGGATCTCGGAGATCGACCGTACCGGCTCGGCGCAGAGCGCTCGGGCGACGTCTTGGATATCGTCAGTCGCCGCGGAAGAGCGCGTCACGGACTTCGTCCCAGGAGGCATATTGCTCGAACTCACTCTGCGGCTCGCTGCCGAACAGGATCTTGCGGCACATCGCCGGCATCTCGGCGTGGCCCAGAACCTCGGCAAGATCGTCGACGAACACGTCGCATTCAAGCGCCCTTATGCGCCTCACCTTCTCGTCCCGCGTGCCTTCGAAGTAAACATTGTGGCGGCCGATGCCGAGGCCCGCCGTATCGAAGAAGCGATTGCCCTCCATCCAGCGCAACGCGGCGACGCGCAGGTCGGTCATGTGCGGGTCGTGATGCGCAAGCTCGGTCTTGTGGCTGACGATCGCCACCATGTCGGCTCGCGCCCGGCAGGTTTCCAGGAACCTGGCCACGCCGTCGAACAGGACCGCGGCATCGATCCGGCGGCCGTAGACCAGCCCCTGCAGGCTCTCCCAGAGAAAGCCGTCGGGACGCTCCGTCAGCAGGGCGCGCTTGACCGCGGCCTTGTTGCCCTTGAACGAAGGCGGCAGCAGCCCCTCCTCCCTGGCGACGCGCTGGAACGCCTGATCGTAGGAGATGAGCGTGTTGTCGAGATCGATACCCAGTCTCATCGTGCGCCCGCGGCCGGCTGCGGAAAGCCCGCGAACAAGGTGTCGAGAATGTCGCGCGCACTGCGGATCGGCATCGGCAGGGTCCGCGCGATCTTCTCGCAGCCGAGCGTCACGTAGCGGTGGCGATAGATGCTCGGCACCTGAGCTTCCGTCAGATTCTCTCCCCGGACCAGCGAGACGGGCAGATGCCGCGTCTCGGCCATCAGCCTGGCAGCTTCGAAATAGCCGATCTCGTCGCTGGAGCCGAGGTGCCAGACGCCGCGATGGCATCCGGCGCCGAGCCGCTCGGCCGCCTCGGCGACGTCGCCGACCATGACCGGCGAGAGTGCCATGTTGGACGCCGCCTGCACGGGCTGCCCTTTGGCCAGGGCTTCGAACCAGCCCTTGAAGACACCCACCGGATGGTCGGCCAGCACCTTGGTCACGCGCAGGACGGCGACGGGCAACGCCTCGCGCTCGATCGCCTCCTCGACGGCGCGCTTCTGGGCGCCGTATTCGTTCTTCGGGGCGGTAAGCGCCGCCTCGTCAGGCATCGGCGTCTCGCCGTCGAATACCTGGCTGCTCGACAGGAACACCAGCTGCGTGCCGCGATCGGCCAGCCGACGCATCACGTCAAGCGTGTTGTCGACGTTGATGCGGCGCGAGAGCGCCGGTTCGGCCTGGCAGGCCTGCATGCTGGTGACAGCGGCGCAGATGAAGGCGACGTCGTAGTTGCCGTTCTGCAGAGGCGCGACGTCGGGCTCTGCCAGATCGAGGAAGACGGTGCCGGGCCCCCGGACTCCGGGTCGGCGCGACGTCGTGTCGACCGTCGATCCGAGCTTGCGGCAATGCAGCTTCAGCGCGGAGCCGACTAGGCTGTCGCCTCCGACGACGAGTGCGCGACCGCTTCTGCCCTGCTCCATCTACTGGAGATTTACCTTCTGCATCGTCTTGATGTTGAAGTAGCGCGGATCTTCGAGCGAGTTGGGCAGGCGACCGTCCTTGAAGGCCTTGATCAGGTCGACGACGGCCTCCTCGATCGTGTGGCTGGCCTCGAATCCCAGCTCGTCTTTGATCTTCTTCGACGACACGTGATAGGAGCGCATGTCGTTGGTGTTCTGCACCTTGAGCTTGCAGTCCGGGCCGACGTTGCGCTGGACCATCTCGGCGAGCTGCATCACCGAATGGTTCTCGTAGCCCGCGTTGTAGACCTTGCCGTTGACCTTCTCGTCCGGCGCCAGCAGCAGCAGCATGTAGGCGTCGGCCATGTCCTCGATGTGGTTGTTCGGGCGCAGCTGAGTGCCGCCGAACACCGAGACCTCGCCCTTGTGCACGCCGAGGTTGGTCAGGATGTTGACCACGACGTCGAGCCGCTGGCGGGGCGAGTAGCCGCACACCGTGGCCGGACGGATCGTCACCGTGGTGAAGCCGGGCGCCCGCTCCTGCTCGAGCAGGACTTCGCACTCGGCCTTGAACTTCGAATAGTCGGTCAGCGGCTCTAGCGAGAGGTCCTCTGTCACCTCGACGCCGTCCTTGATGCCGTAGACCGACGAGGATGAAGCGTAGATGAAGCGCTTGACCTTGGCGTCCTTGGAGGCACGCACCAGCGGCACGAAGGCGTCGAGGTTGATCGACCGGCCGAGGTCGGGATTGAGCTCGAACGAGGGGTCGTTGGAGATGCAGGCGAGATGGATGACGGCGTCGCAGCCCTGCAGCGCCTGCTTGACCACCTCGGCGTCGCGAATGTCGCCCTTGACCTCGCGCAGCGAGGCGCCGCGGGAGCTCTTGAGCACGTCCTCGCCGTACATGAAGAGGTCGAGGACGGTCACCTGATAGCCGGCCGCGAGGAGCTTCGGCACGAGCACCGCGCCGACATAGCCCGCGCCACCGGTGACCAGCACGCGATTGAGGTTGGGATTCTTCTGGTATCGACTCATGGGTCTGCCAATGCCTGAGTTGTGCGCGCGAACGGTCTTTCTTAGCCACTCATTTCAAGAGCGTCGACAGGTACTTTAGGATTTCCGGCTTGGTGATCTGATGACGCTGACCGACGATGCGGACCTTCATCGCACCGACGGCGTTGCCGATGAAAGCCGCAAGATACGGGTCGCTGCCTGCGGCCAGCAACGGGCCCGCCAGGGCGAAGAAGGCATCGCCGGCACCGATCGTATCGATGGCCTCGCCGGTCAGCGCCGGAATGCGCTTCACGCCGGCCTGCGGCGTGTAGACGATGCTGCCGAGCTTGCCGTGCGTGATCACGAAGGTGTGGCAGTCGATCTTCTTCTCGAGCTTCTCGCGCACCACCGTCTCGATCGGCGCATAGCGCTCGACCGCCGCCAGGCGCGCCTCGGGCTCGTCGATGCAGATGAAATCGGCACGCGGGTACTTGGTGATCAGGTTGAAGCCGCGATTGGCGCTGTTGGTCTGGGCGTTGACGGCCAGGAACTTCGACTTGCGGCAGACGATGTCGACGAGGCCGTCGTCGATCATGCCGTGGCCGAAGTCGTTGACGATGACGGCGTCGTAGTCGGCGATGTTCTTCTCGACCCAGTCGTTCAACGTCGCCTGCTCGGGCGCGGGCAGCGCCTCGTCGGAGATGTAGGCGACCTCGATCAGCTTCTTCACGTAGGCCGGGTCGACCAGCCGGCTCTTGACCGTGGTCTGGCCACCTTCGCGGTAGAACGGCACCAGGTTGATGTTCTGGTTCAGGTTGGAGCGGATCAACTCCTCGTGGCTCTGCGACTTGCCGAGCAGGGTCACGAGATCGACACTGGCGCATACCTGGCTGACGAGGTTGGCGGTGGCGATCGCGCCGCCGCAGAAGATCTCCCGGCTCCTGTACCTGGTGGCGATGATGTTTTCCTTGGCGGGCTTGCCCAGCGGCTCGACGTAGATGTACTCGTCGAGAATGGTGTCGCCGATCACCAGGCAGCGCTTCTTCTCGACGGCCGCCACTTCCCTCTTCACGTCGTCGACCGAGATGCGCGAGCGCAGGTCCTTGAGGTAGGCCGCCGTCTCCTCCGGATAGAGCGACATCACGCGGTTGGAGAGGTTCGACGAGCTGAAGGTGATGTCCTCGGTATAGAGCACCTCGCCGCCGAACTTCTCCACGGTCAACCGCTCGGTCTTGATGCGGCCGGTGACGTCGGCCTCCTCGTCGGCGTACTCCGAACCCTTCAGGTAGTAGCTGGGCTTGATGGTCTCGAGCACATGCTCGGCGCCGGGATTGGGCGAGATGCCCACGAAGTCGACGCAGGCCAGCGCAGCGACCATCTCGGCGCGCAGCTTCTCCGAAAACACCGGCCGATCGGGCCCCTTGTTGACGAACTTGTCGGTGGTCAGCGTGACAATGAGCAGGTCGCCGTGACGCTTGCCGATGTCGAGGTGGCGTTTGTGCCCGACATGGAGGATGTCGAACACGCCGTGCGCGAGCACCACCTTGCGGCCCTTCGCGCGCGCCGCAGCAGCGATCTCGCCCAGCTCGCCGAGCGTCTTGATCTTTTCGAACATTCGATCTGCTGTCCCTTGCCAGCTCTCTTACCGAAAACGCGGGCCTACTGGCGGCCGAGATAGGTGAACCAGTCCTTGGTCGCCACGGCGATCGAATCCGGCGTCCAGACCGGTGCGTCGCGCCAATAATCTATGACCTTCAGCATGTTCTGCACGCCGTCTTCAATCGGCACTTTCGACGTCCAGCCGAGCTCGGCCTTGATCCGTCTGGTGTCAGCGAATGTGCAATCAGGTTCGCCGGGCCGCTTGGGAATATGCACCGTCTCGGGTGCCTTGAGGAGCTTGGCCAGGTAGTTGACCGACACGGGATTGTCGCTGCCCACATTCAGGCACACCCCTACCTTGTTCGATTCGGCAGCACAAATCAGGGCATCGACGGCGTCCGATACATAGGTGAAGTCGCGCGTCTGCTCTCCGTCGCCGACGATGGTGAGCGGCTTGCCGGCCAGCAATTGGGCCAGGAAGACGCCGAATACGGCGCCGTAGGTTCCGCTGGTGCGGGCCCGCGGCCCGTAGATGTTGAAGAAGCGCAGCGACAGCGCGGGCAAGCCATAGACCTGAGACCAATGCATGACTTCGCACTCGCCCAGCCACTTGGTGAGCGCATAGGGATATTGCGGCCGGATCTCCGCCGTCTCCGGCGTCGGATAGGAATCGGGAATGCCGTAGCACGACGACGAGGCGACGTAGACGAAGCGTTTGATGTTCGCTGCGCGCGCCGCCTGCAATGTCACGAAGGTGCCGACGACATTGGAGCGGAAATAGCCCTCGGGGTTGACGATCGAAGGAACGATGTCGGCGAGCGCAGCGAGGTGGAAAACCCGGTCGACGCCGGCCATAGCCTTGGCCATCGCCGCGGGATCGGCGACGTCGGCGGCCATGACCTCGAGCTTGGGGTTGTCCTTGTGCTGGATGAGATTGCGCGGCTTGCCGACTTCCATGTTGTCGACCACGCGCACCGAACGGCCGAGGCTGAGCAGGCGGTCCGTCAGGTGGGAACCGATGAAGCCGGCGCCGCCGGTCACGAGATCAAGCATCTGGCCTACATTCTTTCGATGTCTGGTGGTGCAATTACAATGCCGAAAGGCGGTTCATTCGAAGAAGATGAAGCCCCAGTCGCCCTGGTATCCGCTCTGCTTGTAGATCCACTCCCAGTTCTTGACGTCGTGGAAGGATTCGCAGGTGAGCTGCCAATACAGCAGATTCATGCGCTCGCGCTCGTTCCGCCAGGATTCGACCATGATGTACTTCCTGGTCCCCTTGCCTACCCGCTCGATCTCGCGCACGGCATCGTAGAGCTGGCTGATCGGAAAGTTGTGCAGGGTCCCCAGCGAGACGACGAAATCGAACGACTTGTCGGGATACGGCAGCGAGACGGCGTTGCCGACCTTGAGGAAGGGCTTCACCTCTTCCTTGGCATTGGCGATCGCATAGTCGGAGATGTCGATGCCCTCGATGTGAACGCCGGGCACCGCGCGGGTGAATTCGTGCAGGAGGAAGCCCTTGCCGCAACCGACATCGAGGATGCGGTCGCCGGCCTTCAGGCCGTAGTGCTTGGCCATCGCCTCGGCGATCGGCAGCCAGCGACCGTCGTACCTGTAGCCGCCATAGCCGTACTGCCGCTCGCCGTCCCAGTAGTCCTGGCCGTACTTCTTGGCGATCTCCGAGCAGTCGGCCTTGTCGTACTGGACGACCCGGCCGACGTAGTCGCGCTTCGTCCGGTTATGCAGGGGGCCGATGAAATCTACGTTAGCCATCGCTCGATCTCTTGATAGTTCAGATCCCGGCAGATGTGCGCCGTGCGCAGCACATTCTCCCAGCGCTCGATATCCGTCTCGTCGGCCAGCACGAAGCCTTCTACTGCCGAGTGCAGACCGCCGCCAGCGTCGAGCAGGCGCCGATATATCCGACTTCGCTCGCCGGCAGCCGCCGGCAGCATGAACATGCTGTAGAGGATCACGCCCTCGAGCGTCGCCATCTCGTCCAGGACCTGCTCCAGGATCAGATAGCAGCCCGGCATGGCGTACTCGGTGGCGCTCAGCAGATAGTGAAGCTTGCGGCGCGCGGCATAGTCGCGGATCACGAGATTCTGGATGTGCTGTGGCACCCTGTGATTGTCGACCGACCGACTGAAGACGTACCCGCGATAGCCCTTCCGGTTGGACTGCATCAGGCGACCGACGGCAGCCTGTAGCTGGCGCCGATAGTGGTCGCCGGACGCACCAGGATCGGCTCGAAGAATTCACCGAGCTTCTTGTCGTGGTACGGCGAAAACACGCTCTTGAAGCGGCAGTTGGTCGACCACCGGGTCTCCGGTTCCCGATTGACGATGTTCCCGTGCATGACGTTCTGGGTGAACAGCAGGACATTGCCGTAGGGAATGTCGAGCCAGCGCAGGTCGGGCTCGATGGTGCGGTAGAGCTCCTCGGCGGACTTGAGCTTCAACTCGCCCATTCGCGCCTGATAGCGGCCATCCTTGTCGCGCGGCAGGATGAACATCGTCTTGGTGCCGTAGACGTGGACGTAGGGAATCCACAGGACGACCTCGTACGGCGAATCGCCGGCCCAGACGTCCGCATGTACCGGCAGCAGCGAGCTGTCGTCGTTGGGAAGCTGGATGCTGAGATTGATGCGAAGCTGCATGGCCAGCTCGTTGCCGACCAGGACCTCGAGCGCGCGGCGCGCGGTGTTGAAATAGGACAGCCGTATCCAAGGCTCCTCGTTCATCTCGCGGATCACCGCGAGGCGAAGATCGTTGAGGCGGTGGGCATCGACCTTGTCGTGGATGTGGTCGAGGAACGCCCCCTTGTCCTCGGGCCGCGGCAGCTTGAGGAAGGCCGCGGCGATATCGGCCATGAGATCGCGGATCCGATCGAGGTCGGCGCGCGACTCGGCGGGGATGATGACGTAGCCGTCACGCACGAAGGCATCGGCCAAGGCGCGTTCCTCGTCCCGCCAGAAACTGGGGGAACTGCTCACCGGCGCAGCTCCGCCAGGAGCTTGCGCACCGTCGCATTGATGCCCTTGGCGTCGAACCGGAAGTCCTCCATCAGCTTCGCCTGGCTGCCGTAGTGATCGGCGAACTTGTCCGGAATGCCGAGCCGCTTGAGCGGCGGCAATCCGCGGGTCAAGCGGTCCGACAGGGTCTCCAGGACGGCGCTGCCCAACCCGCCGACGACGCTGTGCTCCTCGACGGTGACGACCAGCCTGGCCTGGCTCGCGGCATCGACGATGGCGTCGGCATCGAGCGGCTTGACGGTGTGGACGTGCAACAGGCGGCACCGGATGCCGTCCGCCGCCAGCGAGCCCGCCGCCTTGAGCGCCTGCGTGGTGGCGACACCCGTGCTGACGAGCAGCACGTCCGATGCGCCGGTCTCGCCGTCGATCATGTCGATCGCCTTGCCGATGGCGAAGCCACGCTCGGGCTTGCTGATGATGGGATCACCACCCTTGCCGAGACGGATATAGATCGGATGCGGCCAGTCGAGCGTGGCGTCCATCAGCCGGGTCATCTCGTCGGCATCGCAAACCGCGGTGACGGTCATGCGCGGCAGGGCGCGCATGATGGCGATGTCCTCGATCGCCTCGTGCGTGGGCCCGAGCGGTGCATAGACGTAGCCGCCGCCGTTGCCGATCAGCCGTACCGGCAGGTCGTGCAGGCAGAGATCGACCGCGACCTGCTCGTAGCAGCGCCGCGTGATGAAGGTGGCGATCGTGTTGACGTAGGGAACGAACCCGTCCATCGCCATGCCGGCCGCCATGCCGATGACGTTGGCCTCGGCAATGCCCTCCATGTAGTAGCGCTGCGGAAACTCCTTCTTCATCTCGCCGAGCAGGTTCGGCGAGAGGTCGGAGCCGATGAACACGACACGCTCGTCGCGCTTGGCGAGCGTATGGACCATGTCGAGACTGCGCTTACGCATCGCTCAGCTTCCCTTCAACTGCCAAGGGCGCTGCGGACGATCTGCAGCTCGGCCGGCTTCAGATCGGACTTGTGGTGCCAGTCGGGATTGTTTTCGGCCGCGGGAATGCCCTTGCCCTTGACCGTATGGCAGATCACCGCGCGCGGCCGGTCGCCGGCGTAAACGGCGGCGTCGCGGAAGACCTGCCGCAGGTCGGCGACATCGTGGCCGTTGCACTCGAACACCCGGAAGCCGAAGGCGGTCCACTTGTCGGCCAGCGGCTCCATGTTCTGGATCTCGAAGACGCTGCCGGCCGACTGAATCTTGTTGTAGTCGATGATCGCCGTCAGGTTGGACAGCCGGTGCTTGTCGGCGCAGGCTGCCGCCTCCCAGACCGCCCCTTCGTTGATCTCGCCGTCACCCATCAGTACGTAGACCTTGCTGTCGCGGCCCTGCATGCGGGCGGCGAGCGCCATGCCCAGACCGATCGACAGGCCATGGCCGAGAGCGCCCGTGCAGGCCTCGACGCCGGGTACCACCGTCTCGGGATGGCCGCCGAGGAACGAATCGAAATGGCAGAAGCGGTCGAGCTCAGCCACGTCGAAGAAGCCCTTGTCGGCCAACACTGCGTAGAGCGCCAGGCAGCCGTGGCCCTTGCTCAGGATGAAGCGATCCCGCTCGCGCCACCCGGGCCGGGCCGGATCGTGCCTCAGGAAATCGTCATAGAGGACACGAATGATCTCGACCAACGACAGGGCGGGTCCGATGTGCCCACGCCCTCCGTTCTCGATAGCCCGCATGATCAGCCGCCGCAGATGCCTGCTGCGATCATCCAACGTGGCCTGTTGGACCAAATCGAGGTCGGTTGCGTACTTGAGCGCAGTCTGATGCTTCATGCTGCTGTTCTACTTTCAGTCGCCAAGCTCCGCAATTTTCAAGCTAGCACGTGTTCCTTGTCGGGGGGAGCGGGGTTTTCGCGGCCGAAGTGAACAATAGCTCCGCCGCGCCGGAAGTTGGTTCGACGGCCCTACCCTGGTTCCGGTCAGCATTTTCGATCGAGTTTCCGCAGACATAGACAAAGAAGGGTCCAAGGTTCTTGCCAGTGCGTCGCCGCCCGCTGGGACACGGTGCGAAACGTTAGAGCCCAAAACCTTAGGTGCGGCCGGGCGGCAACAGAGTTGTTCCCGAACGCCGTGATCGCCGGCTGACGAAACATTGAACACCGCAGCGTCCAATGTTTCGGCTGGCGCCTCGCGGACCACTGCCGGACAAAGTGTGAAACGTTAGAGGCAAAAACGTTAGGTGCCGGCTGGCCCCTACGGAGTTTTTCCTCGAACGCCCCGACCCGACAGGCAGGGAAACATTGGACACCGGAGTGTCTAATGTTTCTCGGCGCACCATAGGCGCAGGCGCCGTGCCGTCCGCTCTTACGGCGGCGACCGACGGCGCCCTGCCCGGCCGATGCCGAGCGCCATCGTTCGCAGCGTCGCCCTCCTTCCCTAAGGCTCCTGAGGGCCCACCCAGAGCGCACGTGTTCATCCAGTCCGCCGTCGAAGGGCTGTCGATCCGTGCAATCGGCAACCTCAGGGGCCGGCGCGTGCGGTCATGGATTTCCTCCGTGAGGTGGTGGGGCGAGGGCATGATCGACGCTTCGGCAATCCTCCTGCAGGACGGCTTGTCGGCCACCATCCGTTTCCGGTTGTCGAGCCTTTCGGTCGGTCCGGACGCGATGGAAACCGGTGTCGTCTTCGCAGGATGCACCATTTCGCCGAACGGCTTGCCGATGGCCCATCCGCATCCGGTTGCCAGGCCGTTGGCCCGGTCCGGACGCGATGGGTCGGTGTCGTCTGGTTATGCCTTGCGGACAGCGGGTGGTCGCCGTTGGCGGCCATGGTGCCGAACCTCCGAATGAGCGTCGGCGGACACAGGCCACAATTTCCGGCGAAGGAGTCAATACCAGTCCGGTGCGCAGCTCTTCCCTCGGTGCTGGCAAGGCTTGAAGACGATGAAATGGCGTCGGCACAAGCCACAACTTTGCGCTAGGGAGTCAACTTAAAAAAATTACTGGTGTCGTAAGCACGACAGCGACGGGAGATGAAGAGAAGCCCTGCACGAGCGCGCATCAACATGCAGCGTGCATCTGACGGATCCGAGCGACGCCAGGCCATCCATCACCCAAGCCCCAAAAGTCGCCGCGATATGCCCCGATCATGACCCGTTCCCACCACCCCTCGTGATCGAGGTACCAGCACACGGCCTGGCGCAGCCCGTCCTCGAAACTGTGGCGCGGCCGCCAGCCGAGTTCGGTCTTGATCTTGGCGGCATCGATGGCGTAGCGCGCATCGTGGCCGGGCCGGTCGATGACGAACTCAATCAGCCGCTCATGCGGCCGGTGCGGGCTTCCGGGCACCATCTCGTCGAGCAGGGCGCAGATCGTGCGGACGACGTCGATGTTCTTGCGCTCGCTGTCGCCGCCCACATTGTAGGTCTCGCCGGGTCAGCCCTGGCGCAGCACCAGGGTCAGCGCCTCGGCATTTCCTCGACATGCAGCCAGTCGCGCACGTTCTCGCCCTTGCCGTAGACCGGCAGGCTCGGGCCGCGCAGCGCGCGGATGATGACGAGCGGGATCAGCTTCTCGGGGAAGTGTTAGGGCCCGTAGTTGTTGGAGCAGTTGGTGGCGAGCGTCGGCAGGCCGTGCGTGTGGTGCCAGGCGCGCACCAGATGATCCGACGCAGCCTTGCTCGCGGCGTAGGGCGAGTTGGGCGCGTAGGGCGTGGTCCCGCTAAACTTGCCGCTGGCCCCCAGCGAGGCCGAACCCCTCGTCGGGCCGGAAACTTGCGAAGATGCCGTCGATCGCCACGCGGTCCGTGATGTCGACCTTGAAATGCGTGTGCCGGTTGCTGTCGCGCGCCTCGGCCAGCGATTCGAGGTTGCCGGCGTAGGTCAGCTTATCGACATTGGCCACCGTCCAGTCGGTGTCGCGGATGATGTGGCGCACAACTGCCGAGCCGATGAACCTCGCGCCGCCGGTGACAAGGATTCTCATGGCTAGGTGATCAGATCGGGGTCTGTACCTATGCTGAGCGCTGCATGCCCTGCCATCAACGGTGCCCGAGGTTCCGCATTCTTGCTGTACTTTCGGAGTGCACTCCAGTCCCCCCACTCTTCGAACAATTTACCCCGACCATCTGCAAGTAGCCCGACGGGCCTGCCGCGCGCCATCGATGTCAAGAACTTGTGGTTGGGATAACCAATTTCGCTTTCAAGGCGGTTGGCCGGAAATAGGGTATCATATACTGAGTGGGACTTTAAAACTTCTCAAGAGCCGCCTCCAACTGCCTCGAATTAGAGGGAAATCGCTAGCTCCCGTGTCTAACCGCCTAGTTGCTACAAGGCTTTACGATTTTAGCAGAGTTGATTCTAGTTGGCGCCGAGTCCAATCCAAGCCATGTCAGGACGCTAGGATTTCCATGACGACGACAACGATCATACTACTTGCTATTGGCTTCATGGGGACGCTGCTTAGCGGAGCGGCGGTTTGGCAGGCGGTCGAGTTACACCTTGTCGGCCAGCGGACGACGGGCGTCCTGCTCTACTGGCAGCATATCAATCACCACCGATGGCTGGGCAACGGTCGGATAATGCGATCGAGGCACTATCATCCGGTCGTCCGATTCGAGGCGTCGGACAACGCGCAACATCATGTTGTTAGCGAGCTGGCTTACGAGGAGGTGCCAAATTGGCAGGCCGATCGACCGTTTGTCGTGCGGTACGATCCGAAAAATCCGAGGAATGCGACCATCGATCCACTGGACTCGACTTGGATCTTCCCCGCAGTCTTTCTGTTCGGGGGACTAGTTATTATCTATGCCACAGTTCACCCGTTGCTTTCGGCACTCTAGGCTTTTGCGACGTCCCATGGCCCAGTCTTAGGCTGGTAGCTCGTCATAGAAATCATGACTGCAAGGGGCCCCCAGCGACCTCTCGGCTTCGCCGGAAGGGCATGCACTGCAGTCGCCTCGCTGGTGAATTTCTGCATTTTCGACCAATTTCCGGTGGGCCGGCCCGACGCCGTCCAAGCAATTGAAGCCATGCAGCTTCTGAAGTGCTCTGCGTTTCCCGCTGGGCCGCACTCCATTGCGAAGTTTGCGCCGATGGCAGATCCTCCGGCATATCACCACCACCGATCCGTTTACTGGGCGTTAGCGGCTCATTCGTGCAGGGCAAAACGGTCGATTCGTTGGGCGGCAAGCGATGCCTGGCGATCGGCGAGACGCAGCACACGTCGTCCACCACATCGATCTCGAATCGCCTTTTAAGGTGCCGGTTGCCGCACCTTCGGTTGCGCGGCCAGAAGATGCAGGCCTGGGTGTCAGGCGGAAATTGCAGCCCGGCAGTGACGGTGTTCTGCTCCCCGCGGCATTCGGCGCTGCGCGCGCGTGACCTCAAAAAACGTGGCGAGGTCTTCGTTGGTGGCGACGAGCAAGGACAATGGCTAGGCTTAGGCTAGTAGACGCAAGCTTGCGGTATTACGCCACAACATTGCTCAATCTTTCTTAACCGCTTTATGATGGCGGGCAAGGACGAACCGTACTTCCGGAATCATCGACCTATCGCAGCAGCAGTCATTGCATGCACCAAAACACCCTGCTTGGTAGAATTGTCGAATGAGGATCGAGCCCATGCGTTAGAATCTGTGTCAAGTATGCTGCTTGTAGTTGTGGCATTGAGTTTCCAATGCGAGGGCCTTGTCGGGGTTCGACCTTGCTGACGCCCAATAGCTGTGCTGAAAGAGATTGGCAGATGTCCAATAAAATCGCATTCATTACCGGGATCACCGGCCAGGATGGCGCCTACCTCGCCGACCTCCTGCTCACGCGGGGCTACATCGTGCACGGTATCAAGCGCCGTTCCTCGTTGCTGAATACCGAACGCATCGACTATCTGTACCGCGACCGCCACGATGCCGATGTCAGGCTTTTCCTGCATTACGGCGATATGACGGACTCGGCCAACCTCTTGCGGCTGCTCGGCGAAATCAGGCCAACGGAAGTGTATAACCTCGCCGCACAGAGCCATGTTCAGGTGAGCTTCGAGACGCCCGAATACACTGCCAATACCGATGCCCTCGGCACCCTCCGACTACTGGAAGCGATCCGGATTCTCAAGATGCAGGACGACGCGCGCTTCTACCAGGCGTCGACCTCGGAACTGTTCGGCAAGGTGCAGGAGACGCCGCAGCGCGAGATCACGCCTTTTTATCCGCGAAGCCCCTACGCGGTGGCCAAGCTCTATGCCTACTGGATCACGGTCAACTACCGCGAGGCCTATAGCATGCACGCCTCGAACGGCATCCTGTTCAACCATGAATCGCCGATCAGAGGCGAGACCTTCGTGACCCGCAAGATCACCCGCGCGGTGGCGGCGATCGAGCTCGGCTATCAGGACTGCCTCTATCTCGGCAATCTCGATGCCAAGCGCGACTGGGGCCATGCCCGCGACTACGTCGAGGGTATGTGGTGCATCCTGCAGCAGGCTGAGCCCGACGACTATGTGCTGGCGACCGGCGAGACGCACACGGTGCGGGAATTCGTCGAGCTGGCCTTCCAGCAGATCGGCCATCCCATCGCCTGGCGCGGCAACGGCGACGACGAGCAGGGCTGCTGCCAGCGGACCGGCCGTGTGTTGGTGGCGATCGACGGTGCCTACCGGCGGCCGACCGAAGTCGACCTGCTGCTCGGCAATCCCGCCAAGGCGCTCGCCAAGCTCGGCTGGCGGCACCGCACGAGCTTTCCGGAGC
>JAEZHS010000467.1 GCA_023436825.1 Pseudomonadota bacterium
ACGTGCGTGCTGCCGCCGAGGCCGCCATGCGCGAAGTCATCGGCCGATCGAACCTGCAATACGGCCAGACCGAGGGTCGCGGCCACATCGAGCAGGACGCCAAGGACCTGTTGCAGCGCATCCTCGATGAGTATGGGCTGGGCGTGCGCATCTCCAACGTCCAGCTCCTGCGTGTCGACCCGCCGCAGGAAGTGATCGCGGCCTTCCGCGATGTGCAGGCGGCCCGCGCCGACAAGGAGAAGAGCATCAACGAGGCCAACACCTACCGCAACCAGGTACTGCCGCGCGCCAAGGGCGAGGCCGAATCGATCATCCAGCGCGCCGAGGCCTCCAAGGCCGAGACCGTCGCCCGGGCAAGCGGCGACGCCCAGCGCTTCACCATGTGCAGGAGCAATACGACAAGGTCCGCGATGTCACGACCGAGCGGCTCTACCTCGACACCCTGGAGGAGGTGCTGCGTAACGTGAACAAGGTACTGGTCGACAAGAACACCTCGGGCACCGGCGTGCTGCCCTATCTGACGCTGCCCGCACCGAAGCCGACGCAACCCGCTAACCAACTGCCGCCGCCACCACTGCCAAGGGCCGCTCCTCCGGCCCAGGGAGCGACGCAGTAGACGCGCGCGGCAGCGATTCCATTCATGGACGCGCCCGGCGGCGAGGTGTATGGCTACTGCACCATCGCCCCCTTAGCTTCGGCTTGCGATGGCTGAGAGATGCGTGTGCTCCCGCCCCCAGCGGAGGCATGCATGAAAGAGTGGTTGGTACCACCCGTCCTGTTCCCGGTCTTTCTGGTTCTGTTGATCATCGGCTACGCAATCCTTCGTGCGCCGACCTGACGGCCGCGCGCGGCCGGAAAGGATTCGCCATGAAAATGCCCTCAAATACCACGCCTCTGATCCAGGGCGCCGTGATCGGTGCCATCGCCTGCGCCGTCGTCGGCTTCACCTGGGGCGGCTGGGTGACAGGTGGCACGGCACGCAAGGACGCCGTGATGGCAGCGCACGAGGCGACGGTGACGGCGCTGGCGCCATTCTGCGCCGAGCGCTTCCGCGCCCAGGGCGACGCGTCAGACAGGATGGCCGAGCTCGCCAAGGCAAGCACGTGGGAACGCAGCAAGGTCCTGGAGAAGAGCGGCTTCGCCTCGTTGCCGGGCAGCAAGACCGGCGATTCCGACATCGCCCGCGCCTGCGTCGAGCTCCTGCTGGCGCCCGCGTCGGTTCATGCGCGCGCGCAGACGCTGACGCTCGCCTGCGCGAGCGAGACCGACCGGCTGATCTTCGCTTCGATCCACGGCGACGCTGCGATCGCCAGCGCCATCCGCGACGACACGGAATTCCGCGCGCTGGGCGTCGTGCTCAGAGCGCCAGATGCGGACTGAGGAGAACGGCGTGAGCAAGGCAGGTTGCGACGAAGGCGTCGCCGGCAGGCTTCTGGCGGCGCGCCGGTCGATGCGCGGCACGGAGTGGGACGGCAGCGATCTCGACCATTTCGTGCAGGTGCTCTGCCGGCTCGACTCCGACCGGCACGGCTTCGGCGCGCTCGATCTCCTCGCCATCGAGGACGCATGGGTCGGCGCGAGGGGCGAGACCTGGACGGGCGGCCTGGTGGCGCTGCTGATGAACGGCAGGCGCGCCCATGTCGACGGTCGTGCCGGGCGGTCGCACTGGGCCGAAGGAGATTCCGATATCGAGGCCGGGCTGCTCGACCGCGCGGCGCAACATCCCGCGCTCGGCGCGCGGCATGGCTGCCAGGACCATACATGTGACGACACGATGGCCTGCCGGCTCAATGAGCTCCTCGACAGGATTGCACGATGACCGACGAACCGATCGAACTCGACCAGCGTCGCGGCCTCGCCGCCCAGAAGGCGACCAGCTCGCGCCGCCTGCTCGCCCAGGTCGAAGCCAACGAACGCGCCCTGCGGGAGCGCCGCGACCAGCTCGAATCGCATCTGATCGCCGCACCCGCGGCCAACTGGCCGGAGGCGGCGGAAAAGGCGCGCTATGTCATCGGGCTCTATGCCGCAAGCCTCGGCTCCGGTGACACGCAGCGCCACGCGCTGGTCGCGGCCGTGCTGGCCGATTTAGCGCGACTCGAGCTCGGCGACCCGACCAGACCTGCAGCGGACGCGTAAGGCGCCACTCAAGCAAAAGGCCCCACCGGCTTTCGCCAGGGGGCCTTCGTCCTCCCCCTGCGCGCCTGCCGGTACATCCGCGACTCGACGCTCGGGGAGATCGCCGGCTCGCGCCGGCGGCGGGTCGATCAGTCGACCTGCTTGAGGTTTTCGGCCGACAGCTTGCCGCTGCGGCTATCGGTCTTCAGGTCGAACTGGATCTTCTGGCCTTCACTCAGGTGACTGAGGCCGGCGCGCTCGACGGCGCTGATATGGACGAAGGCATCCTTGCCGCCATTGTCGGGCTGGATGAAGCCGAAGCCCTTGGTCGCGTTAAACCACTTCACGGTTCCCGTCGTCATGGGAAAACCCTTTCACAACATAGCCATGCTGGCCTGCGTGGAAAGGCAAGCCGTCGAATTCGCACAAATCTCAGGAGCAAGTCGGAGGGCGGGCCCGGTCCAAATCAGGCGCGGCCAAGTCGTCAGTCCGTCTATCGACCCTGTCGATGTGGGGATTTGTCGGACCTGCTGCAAGCACCGCAGAGAAACATTGTGCGCCCCATGCGGACTTCCCATGTTCAGGGACCACCAACACAGGGGACCGTCGATGACTCCGAAACGGGATCTCGCCCGCTCGGATGCCGAGGTCCGCCGGGTGGCCGCTGCATTCGTTCGACCGAGTCACGCCAGGGGGCTGACTCAGCTCCTCACGTCCTTCGGTCCCTTCCTCGCCGGTTGCGCGGCGATGTACCTCGCGCTGCCGGTGTCCTACCTGCTCACCCTCGCCCTCGCTGTGCCGACCGGCCTGCTGGTGGTGCGCATCTTCATCGTGCAGCACGATTGCGGGCACGGATCGTTCCTGCCCTCGCGGTGGGCCAATACGCTAATCGGCCGGCTGTGCAGCCTGGCGACACTGACGCCGTTCGCCAACTGGAGCCGCCAGCACGGTCTTCATCATGCCGACTGGAACAACCTCGATCGCAAGGGCGGCGATATCTATTCAGCCTGCCTCACCGTGCGCGAGTACTTGGCGCGCACGCCATGGCAACGGCTGCTCTATCGGCTGCCGCGCCATCCGCTGATCGCCAACCTGCTGCTGCCGCCGTTCGTCTTCATCGTCCTCTACCGGGTACCGTTCGACACGCCGCAAGGATGGGCGCGCGAGCGACGCTCGGTGTATCTCACGAACGCGGCGCTGGCAGTGCTGTTCGGCGCGCTGGCCAGCCTGCTGGGATGGCGGCAAGTCCTGATGGTCCATCTGCCGATCATGATCGTGGCCTCGATTGTCGGCGTCTGGTTGTTCACCCTGCAGCACCGCTTCGAGACCGCCCAATGGACGAACGAGAAGCAATGGAGCTTCATCGGCGCCGCGCTCACCGGCTCGTCGTGGCTGCGCCTGCCGCGCGCCCTGCACTGGCTGACCGGAAACATCGGCTTCCATCACATCCATCATCTCAACCCGCGGGTGCCGAACTACAGGCTGGGCGCGGCGCACGCGGCCGTGCAGCAGGTACGCCGCGTGCGCGGGCTGGATCTGATGGATGGACTGCATGCACCCTGGTTGACTTTGTGGGACGAGGTATCCGGCCGCCTGGTCCGCTTCAGCGATGTCGGAAGCAACCCGACAGGACGCAGCCGGTCGGAACCCGTTCAGCCGGTCCTGGCGTCGACCGCTGCCTTTTCCAGGCGCGCCGCACTCTCGTCGAGCTCTTCGCCGTAGCGGGTCAGTCGGCGGCGGTCGCCCTCATCGGTGACCGTACCCATCAGGCGTCGCGCCCGGCGGGCGAGGTCGCGCAAGCCATCCGCCTGCTTGAGGATGGCCTCCTTGCTGGGAGGCCGCGGGGCTGACGGCACGATCTTTTCGAACATGTCTTCTCCTTGGTGGCGCAGGCGAAGGGAACGCGCGCGATCCGGGCGCCGGCGATTGCTCGTCGGCAACGTGAAGCGATGTCTAAAGGGTTCCTTCCCGGCCCTGGCGGCCCGGCAACAGGCGGACGAGACCGCCTTGCATCAAGCCATAGCAGGCTGGGCTTGCCGTGACCACCGCGAGGTCCTGCTTGAAAGGTCAGGCCGATTCGCCCAAGGGTAGTCGATGAACAAAGCCAAACAGTCGGTGGACCTGTCCGGCCGGCGCCGGCGGCTCGGCGCCTCGCGGGAGACAATGGCGGCGGGCCTCGGCCTGCCGGTCGACACGGTCAAGGCGATCGAGGATGGCACGGGGTCCGATCAGGAGCACGACCAGTACGACACCTGGCTCGGCCGCATCGAGAACTGGCAGGCCGACGAACGGGCACGACAGTTCCTCACCGCGGGCAAAGGCGGCCGCTTCGACAGCAAGGGCGAGGAATGACCTTGCGCACTGCCATGATGGTGCCCATGTTCATATGATCGTCGGCAGCGACCTCCGGGCGCCGACGGCTGAGAGAAAGAGGCACGCCTCGCGCTCCCGCCTGTCGAGACCGACAAAAAGGTGACTTCTGCGCCGCCAGCCAAGAGCCGTCGACCGGCTTGTCCGGCAGGAGCTCGCGCTCCTGCGGACCCTCGGGCGTGACCGCCGCACGGCGTCCGCCCGCCTGCCCATCGTGAGCCGCAGCGGACCTGCCGCCCATATTCGGGCCACCGGCATTCGCGCCGCCGACATCCGGCCAGCTTGCGCTGCGAGGGCGCCGGCCAGCCGGCGGCCGCTCACTTCGCCGACGTGACTTTCACCCTTCCCCGTGCACCGGCACCCACCGGTTCGGCGGCACGCCATCTGCCGGCGGGCTGTAGCCTGCGACGCGCCGCGCCGGGCGACGTCGAGCGTGTCGCCGACCTCCTGCGTGTCGACGATCGGCTCGAGATGGAAGCGCTCGAAGGACGACCCGCCCTCGACGTGCTGCGGAGCTGGATGAGCGGCGGATCGCACGTCCTCGTGGTGCGCGGCGCGGCCGCGGCGATTTTCGGCATCGTTGAATGCTCCGACATCCCGCAGCCGCAGCGCATGGCGACGCCGTGGGCAGCCGTCGTGTCCACACTCGGTGACGAGGATCTCGTCGACATGCTGTGGCTCTCGCGCCTGCAGGTCGATGCCTGGCAACGGCGCTGGCCGGTGCTGCAGACGGTATGCGACGTGCGCAACCGGTTTCGCAGCCAGTGGCTCGACTGGCTGGGCTTCGAGTGCCGGGGCCGCGTCGAGCGCTTCGGCGCGGCCGGCCGGCCCTTCGATCTTCACGTGCGCCTGCGCGGCACGGCGCAGCCGACGCTTGCCCGCTCGATCCAATGAAGCGGCCGACACGCGGCACGATGCGTCACCTGGGCGTGCTGCGGGGCAACGGCACGCTTCGCGGCGGCGGCGTCGTGCTCGGCTCTGTCGAATACGAGATCGACGGCTTCTGCACCCCGCCGGGCGAGATCGTTGGATCGGGCGAGATCCGCATGGCGCCGGCCGAGCTCGCCAATGCCGTCGGCCGTCGGGACCTCGAACTTGCGACCGAGGACGGCAAGGTCCTGGCCCTTCGCTTCTCCGGCGGCCGGCCCGACACCAGGGCCGGCGCAGCGCATGCCGACATCCTCGGCGGCCTGCCCGCCGAGGATGAATGGCGCCGCTGAGTCAGCTCCGCCGCCGCGCCGCGATGCTCAAGACCTTGAAGCGGGTCCGGACGCCGTCCGGTGCGGCGTTGCGGAAAATGAGAAAGCGGAGATCGGCGGCCTTTGCGGTGATGACGATGCGCTGGCGCAGCGACATGGCGGTGAGCGTTCGCTCCGGTGCACAGAAACGCGACCGATCGGCGCCGACGCCGGCGAGCGCGATACCGAGCTTGCCGTCCATGACCTCGACGCCGACTTCGATGGTCACGACGCCTGACGCCGCGCCCGGGTCGAGGCCGAGAACGAGCGCGTAGTGCCAGGCTGCCGCAGGCGTCTCGATCGGCACGTCGACGACGTCCCGGAAGGTCAGGCTGTCGTCCCGGCGCAGCAGGCTCTTGGCGCGGGAGATGAGGTCCCGTGGCCTTTCCGGCCAGGCGGCAACAGCGCCCTGCTCCAGGCCGACGTCGGCAATGAAGGAGTCGCGGAGCGGCTCTCCAGCCGAAGGCGGCATGGCTTCGTCGAAGCGGAGCGGCGGCGGAAAGACCAGTTTCAGGCTGGCCGCGTCGCCCCCATCCGATGGGCCATCCGGCTCCCGCTGCAGCACGAAGTTGTCCTTGTCCAGCACGAGCGCCTTGCGATAGCCGCGGCGCGCCAGCCACTCCAGCGCCTCGCTGACGCCCTGGTTGCGAAGGCCGAGCGCATGATTGAGCTCGACGACAATGACGGGATTGCGTTCGGCCAGCGTGCGTTCGGCGCCCCGCAGGACCTCGAAGTCGAAGCTGTCGACGTCGATCTTCAGGCAATCGACGCGTTCGATGCCATGCCGGGCGATGAAGTCGTCGAATGCGTAGAAAGGATAGGTCTTGACCTCGCCGTCCGTCCCCCACAGGCGGAAGATCCGGTCCTCCCGCTCACCCGTCGTCGCCGCCAGGGCGACCGCGTGGACCTCGGCATTGCCGACCCCGTTGTGCGCGAGATTGGCGCGCAGCATCTCTGCCGTGGCGGTCGGTTCGAAGGCGAACACGCGGCCCGCCGGCGCCAGCTGCGAAAAGAGGATCGTGTAGTAGCCGACATTCGCGCCAATATCGAAGATCCACCAGTCCGCGCGCACGTGCTCGACGAACCAGCGCTTGGTCTCGAGCTCGCAGTAGGGATAGTAGTCGCGGAACTCCTCGTAGTAGTCCACCAGCTCGATGGGATCCCGGCCGGGAATCGTCGTTACAACAGGGTCGCGCTTCATGTGCGGTTCAACGTGCCGGAGTGGGGGCTGGAACGGGTGCGGCCACCAGTTGCTGGCGGGCAGACAGCAGCGCGTCGGCGATCCTATCGGCGGACAACTGCGTGCCGCGGTCGGTCCAGTGACCGTCCGTCAGGCGATAGGTTCCACGAACCCCGTCGAGCGTCTCGCGCAAGTCCACCACCTGCAGGCCGCTCTGCCGCAGCGCGGCGGCGAGCCTGCGATGACGCGCATCGGCGCTCAGCGAGTACGAGTAGTAGCGCGGCCACGGACGCCAGAACTCGGCATAATCCGGGTCGACGGTGCCGACGGGAATCAGGGCGATCACCAGTCGCTTGCCGTTCGACGCGACCAGACGATCCATCGCCTGCAGCCAGCTCAGCGTTTCGCCCACCTTATCGTTGCCGACCATCTGCACGGCCTCGTCGGCGTTGCGCGGGGCGGGCCAGGTACCCGTCTCCCAGTCGATGATGCCGGACAGCAGCCAGCCGGCGATATACTCCCGATCGTGCCGGCGATGGCGCGCCGCATGGTGCAGGCGACCATCGCCGCGCAGGAGGATTTCGCTGATCGTCTGTTCGCTGAGCTTAGGATAATAGTGCAGCCGCATGTGCCGGGCGACCTCGGCGACAGGCTCGGCCGACGGCTGCTGCGTCCACTTGCTCAGTAGTGCATCCTCGCCCGGTATCTCCTTGTTCCCGCGGCCCATCTCGGACAGGCGCAGGCGATTGGCGAGGAGCCAGGTCGTGCGCGGCGCGACAGAGCCGAGGAGCGATGGCGCCGGCAGCTCGTCGACCAATGGCGGCAGCGAGAACGGATTGAACGGCTCGTCCATCATGTCGTTGCCGGCATAGACGAAAACGGCGACGACATCCGGGTCGAGGGCGAGCGCCACCTTCTTGATGCGGGCGTAGTATTGCCGCGGACCGGTGGCGGCGATCGCCAGATTGACCGCTTCCATGCCCTGGAGGCCCCTGGCAGCCCAGCGGCGCTCGACGAGTTCGGCCAGCGGCGCCGAGATGTAGTAGCCCTCGAGAAAGCTGTCTCCCACCAGGACGGAGCGGAATTGCACGGCCGGCGGGCGCGCAACCGAACGCGGACGGTCGCGTACCGCCCAGTCGTTATAGGACGGGACCAGCTCCGGCGTGTCGGCAAATACCGTCTTGACGTTCGCCGTCAGCCCGTCGATTGGAATTGGCCGCAGGTCACGCGCCGGCCAGGACGGCACCGACGATGAGGCAATGAACTCCGCCCCGACCAAGGCAATGCCCAATAACAGCAGGCCGTAGATCGGCCAGAACCAGAACCGCTTCGTCATGAACTCCGTTGCAACAGTCCCCGGTTCCGCGTCAATGGCGCAATTTTACCACGATCTGGGAATAAACTTCCTAGTGCGACGTGATACCATGAAAGAAAGTTATGGTGTCCAGTCAGGTGCACGGTGTCGAGGCTTCAGACGCTGACGAACGCTCAATTGGCCTCACAAGCGGCCTTGGACACCTGGCGCAGGATAATGGCGGCGGTCGGTGCCAACTGGCACGCGCGCGCGGAGCAGGGATCCGATCCTGAGCTCCTCTACCTGCGGACAAGCCAACGAATGCGTGCCGATCCGCTCGAAGCATCGGAGCGAAGGCTCGCGAAGCTCCTGGAATTGCATCCCATGTGCTTTCCTGCCTTGGAGGAGCACGGCAGGATCCTGGACCGCTTGGGACAGCGGGACGCTGCCATCGCCGAGTACGACACGGCGAGACGGGGTCGCCAGCTCCTCAAGCGGGGAATGCCCGATCGCCCCTTCTTCACGCGCCATCGCTCCACGTCCGTGGCCGAGATCGAAGGGTACACCACCGTGCTGCGGGCCGACTCCTCAAAGAAGGGGGTCTTTGTTCATGTGGCGCGCGGTCATGCCTACCTGGCACTGCGACAGCCCCGGCTTGCTCTGCTCGACTACGACACGGCGCTGAGACTCGCACCAAAGGAAACCGGCCTTCTCGTGGCAAGAGGCGAAGCCCTGGCGGCCTTGGGTTGCCATCGCGAAGCCTTGCAGGCGCTCGACCGGGCCGTCGCCGAGCGCCGCCAAGACCCCGATGCGCTCAGCAGCCGCGCCTTCGTGCGCCTGGCCCTCGGTCTCGTCGCCGAGGCCGATGCCGACTGGTCCAGGCAACTGGAGCTGTTGCCGCCGGAGCGCCATGAGGCGCGGGCCTGCGTGCTGCTGCGACTGGCAAACTACGAAATGGCATTGAGCGAACTGGAGCGGGCCATCGAGAGAAAGCCCGGCGATCCCTACCTTCAGCTCTATCTCCTGACGTCGCTCCGGAGGCTTGGTCGCTCGCCCCAGGCGGGGTCCGCCGCGATCGAGGCCTGGCCCGGTCCCCTGATCGCGCTCCACCAGGGCAAGCTCGACGCGAACGAGGCGTTGCAGCGCGCCGACAATACGGAGCGTCGCGCCGAAGCGCTGTTCCAGCTTGGCGTATTGGTATACGACCACGACCGCGCCGAGGCCGGCCGATTGTGGAAGCATGCGTGCGAAATCGCCCCTCCCGACACGATCGAGCACGCCGCGGCGCGACACGAAATCGAAAGGCTTCGCATTGTTCCGCAGCCCATCAGCCGCGGGCCCGCGACGGAAAGGGAAACCATCCTCATGGCGGTCACAAAATGATCGGCGCCATCGTCACCGTGGCGGCGTGCGCCCTGTTGTGCTCCGGCCTTGCCACGCTCGGCAACCACGCGATTGCCCGCGAATTCGGCGACTTCGATCTGCGCAAGAACACGGAGATCCTCATGGATCCGGCGATAGCGGTGCGCTACGCCGAATACCGGCTGGCGACGAACATCTTCTATCGTCAGGGACTGGTGTTGTGGACCGTCCTCGGCCTGCTCGTCGCCTACATGCTCGTCGCGACCCTTTTGAAGGTCTAGAGCGGAATCTGTCGGGTCCATGGAATCCTTAGAGGCGCGGCGAACGTCTTCAGGAGACGTCGCCGGCGGCCGGCGTGCTGCGGCGCCAACAAGGAGAGAACCATGAAACTCTATGGCTTTGGCCCGACCCGGTCCCTGCGCGCGCTGTGGGGCCTCAAGGAACTCGGCGCCGATTTCGAGTTCGAAGTCGTGAACCTGCCCGCCGGCGAGCATGGACGGCCGGCCTTCCTGCGCCTCAATCCGGCCGGCAAGGTGCCCGTGCTGGTCGACGGCGATCGCGTGATCCCCGAATCGGCGGCGATCGTGCTGTACCTCGCGGAGAAATACCCGCAGATGCAGCTCCTGCCCGCCGATCTGGGGGCGCGCGCCCAGGTCTATCGCTGGATCATGTTCGCCATGACCGAACTGGAGCAGCCGCTGTGGCGGATCACGCGCCATACCGCCCTGCTGCCACAGGAAAAGCGCCTGCCGCAGGACATCGTGCTGGCACGCGAGGACTTCGCGCGCATGGCGAGCGTGCTCGAGCAGCACATGGCAGGCCGCCGCTTCATCGTCGGCGATGGCATCACGGCCGCCGACTGCGTCACCGCCTACCTGATGGACTGGGCGAACGAGCAGGGCCTCCTGGAGGGCAAGCCGAACCTGCAGGCCTATCTCGCGCGCATGTATGAGCGCGCGACCGCACCGCCACGCATCGCCGAGGCCGTGGCGAGCATCCGGGCGGCGGCAGCGGCGAGCTGATCAAGATTTCGTGCGCGGCGACGCAATGATGGCGAATCATTGCATCGCCAGCGCAGCATCCGCACGCTGAGGTTGTACAAAGTGGACTTCTCCAAGGCAGCCGGCAAAATGAAACGGCAGGCCAGACAACCGGAGACCGTATGCCCATCCACTTCACGATCGACCATCAGGCGCGCTACGTCGAAGCGAAGTTCGATGGCCACCTCGTCCTGAGGGACCTCGAGGATTTCACCGATGCCGTGGTCGGACAGGGCGGGCTGCCCTATCGCAAGCTGATCGATGGCCGCACCGCATACGGCACCTATACGGATGCCGACGTCATGGCCATGGGGGCCCGTCTTGCCGCCTATTCGACGCTGGGCAAGCGCGGCGCCCTGGCGCTCGTTCCCGCGCCGGACGTTTCGCTGGACCTGATCGACCGGCTCCTGAATCTCGGCAAGGATGGCCGGCCGGCCAAGGCCTTCCTGTCGGTCGAGGCCGCCCGCAAGTGGCTCGCGGCGCAGGTCGAAGATTAAAGCACGTTCGGTTCGGCGTGAGACGTCGATGCGGCCTGCATATCCAGCTCGTTGGCGCGCGCTTCCAGCTCGGCGGCGAAGCGCTCGAGCCGCTCGATCTCCGAGGGGGCAGTCAGGCCACGCGCCATGCGCAGCGCCCGCGCCGCCGCGGCGTGGTTGCTGCGGGCTTCACTTTCCAACTCGCGTGCCGTCTTCACAGAAACCTCCAAGGCAAGAAGTCCACGGCGCCGACCGAGGTTTGAGGCGACTGACGTATCGAAACGAACAGCCCCCGATCCGGCGCCGTGTCGGGTTGAACGATGAGGCGAAGGCTCCGTTGCCGATCCGACCGTGACTGTTCGGGGACTGTGCCTTTCCGGACGGCGCCTTGTGGACGGTGAGGGCGGCGCATGGAAGTAATCGGGGAAACGAGGCTCCCACCGACGGTTACGGACCATGAGGACGATCAGCGGCAACTGGAACGAAGCGCCTGGGGCGGTCACGCTCGTCGACGCCCACCACCATCTTTGGGACCTGAAGGCGAATCGTTATCCCTTCCTCAGCGACCAGCCCGAGCCGCATTTCTTCCTGGGTCCGTATGACGCGCTGAGGCGCAACTACCTGCCGGAAGACTACCTGCGGGATTCGAGCGCCCACAACGTGCTCGCGACCGTGCATTGCGAAGCCGAAATGGATCGCACCAATCAGGTCGGCGAGACGAGCTGGCTGACCGGGATCAATGCCCGCCACGGCTTTCCCGGCGCCATCGTTGCGCATGCCTGGTTCCATACCGACAATGCCGAGGAGATCATCGCCGCCCAGGCGTGGTTCCCGCTGGTCCGCGGCATCCGGTCGAAGCCGGTGACGGCCCCGCACCCCGGAGCCATGACGCGCGGTGCGTCGGGCACCATGCAGGACGACAAATGGCTGCGCGGCTTCTCGCTGCTCGAGAAGCACGGACTTTCCTGGGACCTCCGCGTGCCGTGCTGGCACCTTGTCGAAGCGGCCGAGGTGGCGCGGCAGTTCCCGCGCACGCCGATCGTTCTGAACCATACGGGCTTCCCGTGGGATCGCAGCGAAGAGGGCCTGGCCTTCTGGCGTCGAGGCATGGAGGCGGTCGCCCGCCAGCCGAACGTCCACCTCAAGGTCTCCGAGTTCGGCCTGAAGGATCGGCCCTGGGACTATGAGTCGAACCGGCGGGTTGTCCTGGAAGCGATATCGATCTTCGGCATCGAACGATGCCTCTTCGCGACGAACTTCCCGGTCGCCGGCCTCAGGATCGACTACGACACGCTCGTCCGCTCCCTCAGCCGAATGCTCGCGGACCGTTCAGAGGTCGATCGCGATCGCTTTTTCTGGAGGAATGCAGCGTCGTTCTACCGTCTCTCGTTGCCCGGATCTGCCTGAGCCGACGGCCGGCGGACAGCCATCCAAATTTTACCAAGGCTCGCGCAACGCCGCCGACATCGCCTTCGTTCCTTGGGCCCCGGGGCAGCTTGCTGCGCCCCTTCACACGCCAACGGAGGCACTCATGGCCAGCGAGGAAACCAAGATTACGTCCGGCAGCCTGATCGCGGCCGAGAAGGTCGAAGGAACCGACGTCTACAACATGCAGGGCGAGAAGCTCGGCACGGTCGACGACATCATGCTCGACAAGGTGAGCGGCAAGGCGATCTACGCTATCATGTCGTTCGGTGGCTTCCTGGGGATGGGCGAGAAGTACCATCCGCTGCCCTGGTCGGCGCTGACCTACGACGAGAGCAAGGGCGGCTACGTCGTCAACCTCGACAAGAAGATGCTGGAAGGCGCCCCGACCTACGACAGGGGCGAGGACTTCCTTTGGACGCCGGATTACGGCCGCCGCGTCGACAAGTACTACAACGCACCGAGTTACTGGTAAGACGCCCGCCCGCTCAGTGGACCGTCGCCGGGCGTGGCTCCGGGTCGGACGGCGCGTAGACGATCGTCGTCGTCCACTGCGGGGCCGTGCCCGCCGGCGCATCGCCGGCCGGCAGGGTCCAGCCGCTGATCCTGTCGAATCCACTCTGCTCGGCCCACCACGTTGCCGCGGCCTTCTCCGCCTGCGCCCGCGTGGCGGCCGTGAACGCTCTCCAGTACTTCGCTTTCTTCAACATTTTACTCGGTGCCCTCTCCCGCCGCTAGACTTAGACTAGCCGAACCTGCTTGGGATCATCGGCCGACATCTTGCCGCTGCGACGGTCGGTGAATTCTTCTGTCACTCGCTCAGGTGGCTGAGGCGGGCGCCACCGGCTTTCAAACCGCCCCGACTTCTCGGCGGAAACTGCGGGGGAGCGCGCACTGGCCCGGAACGCAACCGCCGACCCCTGCCCGTCCCGGCGTCCGTGCATCTCTCTCGCATGCTGGATCGGGCGCAAGGCCTACGAGTCTCGATCGGCTGGCTGATGGAAGAGCTCGGCGAGCGCTCGTTCGGCCTCAGCCTGTTCGTGATGGCGGCCGTCGCGCTGCTGCCTGGCCTGTCCACCGTGGTCGGCCTGCTGATCGCGTGGCCGGCGATCCAGCTCATCCTCGGTCATGAGGCCGCCACGCTGCCGCGGGCGATGGCGCACCGCGAGATCGCCGTAGCCCGTCTCGAGCGCGTCATCGCCATCGTCGTGCCACGCCTTGCCTGGGTCGAGCGGCTTGCCCGTCCCCGTTGGCCTGACGTGTTCGAAAGCGCACGGCGGCTGGTGGGCGTGGCGATGCTGCTGGTCGGCGTAATGCTGGTATCGCCGGTGCCCTTGACGCAGATCCTGCTGGCGCTGGCCTATCTGGAGGAGAACGGTCTGGCGCTCCTGCTCGCGCTGCTCGCCGCCCTCTGCTCGCTCGCGCTGACCGGCATGACGGTATGGGGCGCCATCGAAACCATAGACTGGATCGATCCAGCGACGGCGGGATAGCGCGAGCACGCTGTGGCGGCGGGCCTCGATGACGGGCCGCGCGCTGCAAGCCGTGCCCTATCTACCCAGTCTTGGCGTCCACGGCGGCCTTTTCAAGGCGGTTCGCACTTTCGTCGAGTTCGTCGATGTAGCGAGCAAGGCGGCGGCGGTCGCCCTCGTCGGTCACGGCCTCGGTCAGTCGTCGCGCCCGACGGGCCGAGTCGCGCATGCCATCGGCCTGCTTCAGGATGGCCTCCTTGCTGGGAGGCCGCGGGCCGGCCGCCGTCGGGATCTTGTCGAACATGTCTTCTCC
>JAEZHS010000685.1 GCA_023436825.1 Pseudomonadota bacterium
GAAAAGAGGAGGCCCCTCGACTGCGCCGGCCTTGGGCCGGCTCCGCTCGGGATGAAGGCGGAGCGGTATGACTGAGGCCGGGACCCAAATCAAGGCACCGTTGACGGCGCCGGCCGGGCCTGTTCCCATCCCGTTTGCACGCATCTTGCAGGATAGCAGGGGCGTTTGGGGTTCGGGAGGATCCGTGATGAACGAAGGTCGTTTGCGCCATCTGATTGGCCAGGTGAAGTCAGGCAAGGTGTCCCGTCGGGCATTCCTGCGCAGAATGGCGGCGGCGGGCTTGACGGCGCCGATGGCGACCCAGCTCCTCGCCTTGGGCGGCGTGGCCATGGCGCAGTCCAAGGCTCCCCTCTACAAGCCGACCAAGCGCGGCGGCGGCGGTGTGCTCAAGGTGCTGTGGTGGCAGGCGCCGACGCTGCTCAATCCGCACTTCGCGACCGGCACCAAGGACCAGGACGGCTCGCGCCTGTTCTACGAGCCGCTGGCCGGCTGGGACCAGGACGGCAATCTCCGGCCGCTGCTCGCCGAATCGATCCCGGGCCGCGAGGACGGCACCTTGGCCGCCGACGGCAAGTCGGTGACCTGGAAGCTGAAGAAGAACGTCAAGTGGCATGACGGCCAGCCTTTCACCGCCGACGATGTCGTCTTCAACTGGGAGTATGCGCGCAATCCCGACACGGCGGCGGTCACCAACGGCGTCTACGCCGACATCACGGTCGAGAAGGTCGACCTCCATACCGTCAAGGTGAACTTCAAGGAGCCGACGCCGTTCTGGGCCGAGGCCTTCGTCGGTTCGGTCGGCATGGTGATACCCAAGCACCTGTTCGCCGACTATGTCGGCGCCAAGTCGCGCGAGGCGCCTACCAACCTCAAGCCGGTCGGCACCGGCCCCTACAAGTTCAGGGACTTCAAGCCGGGCGACATGGTCGCCGGTGTCATCAACACGGACTACCACCAGGACAACAAGCCCTACTTCGACGCCATCGAGATGAAGGGCGGCGGTGACGCCGTATCGGCGGCGCGCGCGGTGCTGCAGACCGGCGAGTTCGACTTCGGCTGGAACATGCAGGTCGAGGACGAGATCCTGACCCGCCTGGAGAAGGGCGGGAAAGGCCGCGTCGTCATCAACGATGCGGGCTTCATCGAGCACATCCAGCTCAATCAGACCGACCCTTGGACCGAGGTCGACGGCGAGCGGTCGAGCCTCAAGACCAAGCATCCATCGCTCAGCGATCCGGCGGTGCGCCAGGCCCTGGCGCTCCTGATCGACAAGGATTCCGTGGAGAAGCACATCTACGGGCGTACCGGCCGGGCGACGCCGAACTTCATCTACAATCCCGAACGTTTCCGGTCCAAGAACACCAAGTACGAGTTCAACGTCGACAAGGCGAACGACCTTCTGGAGAAGGCGGGCTGGAAGAAGGGTGCCGACGGCATCCGCGAGAAAGGCGGCAAGAAGCTCAAGTTCCTCTACCAGACCTCGATCAACCAGCCGCGCCAGAAGACCCAGGCGATCGTCAAGCAGGCGTGCCAGAAGGCTGGCATCGATCTCGAGCTGAAGTCGGTGACGGCGTCGGTGTTCTTCTCGTCCGACGTCTCCAATCCCGACACCTACCCGCACTTCTATGCGGACCTGCAGATGTACAACAACGGACCGCAGCAGCCCGATCCGGCGGTGTTCCTCAAGCAGTTCCTGTCATGGGAGGCGGCGACCAAGGCCAACAAGTGGCAGGGCCGCAACATCACGCGCTGGCAGAGCCCGGAGTACGACGAGATCTACAAGGCCTCGCAGGGCGAGCTCGATCCGCTCAAGCGCGCGGCCATGCTGATCAAGCTGAACGACCTCGCGGTGAACAACCACATCGTCATCCCCGTGGTGGCCCGTCCGGTCGTCACCGCCGTCAGCAACAAGCTCACCGCCGAACTGAGCGGCTGGGACAACAACACCTGGGACCTCGCGAGCTGGTTCCGCGAGGCCTGAGGGACACGCTGCAACAGCACCACCACCTCACCCTGAGGAACGCCCGAAAAGTGGGGTGAGGACATACCTGCATCCGCTCGGCATGGGAGGCATCCGATGGACGAACGCGACTTGCGTGGTCTTCTGGATCAGGTGAAGGCGGGCCGGATGTCCCGGCGCGTCTTTGTACGGCGACTGGCGATGGTGGGGTTGGCTGCACCCTTCGCCAATCAGCTTCTCGCTCTATCGGGCGTGGCCATGGCGCAGCCCAAATCTGCCTACAAGCCAACCAGACGCGGCGGTGGAGGGCTCCTGAAGGTGCTATGGTGGCAGGGGCCGACCTTGCTGAACCCGCACTTCGCCGTCGGCACCAAGGATCAGGACGGTTCGCGCCTGTTCTATGAGCCCCTGGCGCGCTGGGATCGCGACGGCAACCTCCAGCCCGTGCTGGCGGAGACGATCCCCGGCCGTGAGGACGGCACGCTCGCCGCCGACGGCAAGTCGGTGATCTGGAAGGTGAAGAAGGGAGTGCGGTGGCACGACGGCCAGCCGCTGACGGCCGACGACGTCGTCTTCACCTGGCAATACGCCCGCGATCCGGCGACGGCAACGCTCACCAGCGGTTCCTACAAGGACGTCACGGTCGAGAAGATCGATCAACACACCGTCATCGTGAAGTTCCAGGAGGCGACGCCGTTCTGGGCCGACGCCTTCGTCGCCGCGGCCGGCTGCATCATGCCCAGGCACCTGCTCGCCGACTATGTCGGCGCCAGGTCGCGCGAGGCGCCGACCAACCTGAGGCCCGTCGGGACCGGGCCCTACAAGTTCAAGGATTTCAAGCCGGGCGACTTGGTGACCGGCGTCATCAATGCCGACTATCACATGGAGAATCGGCCGCATTTCGACGCCATCGAGATGAAGGGCGGCGGTGACGCGGTCTCGGCAGCCCGCGCGGTGCTGCAGACCGGCGAGTTCGACTTCGGCTGGAACATGCAGGTCGAGGACGAGATCCTCCAGCGCCTCGAGAAGGGCGGCAAGGGCCGCATCATCATCAGCCGAGGCGGCGGCATCGAGCACATGCAGCTCAACTTCACCGATCCGTGGACCGAGGTCGACGGCGAGCGTTCCAGCCTCAAGACCACGCACCCGACCCTGTCGGATCCGGCGGTGCGCCAGGCGCTGTCGCTGCTGATCGACAAGGACTCGATCGAAAAGCACATCTACGGCCGCACCGGAGCGGCAATCGCGAACTTCGTCTACAATCCGGAGCGCTTCGCTTCCAAGACGACCCGGTACGAATTCAATGTCGACAAGGCGAACGCCCTCCTCGACAAGGCCGGCTGGGCCAGGGGCGCCGACGGCATCCGGGCCAAGGACGGCAAGAAGCTCAGGTTCGTCTTCCAGACCTCGATCAACCAGCCGCGCCAGAAGACCCAAGCGATCGTCAAGCAGGCCTGCCAGAAGGCCGGTATCGACGTCGAGCTGAAGTCGGTGACGGCGTCGGTGTTCTTCTCATCCGACGTCGCCAATCCGGACACCTACCAGAAGTTCTATTGCGACCTGCAGATGTACAATACCGGCATGGCGCAGCCGGATCCGGAAGTGTTCCTGCGCCGGTTCCTGTCATGGGAGGCATCGACCAAGGACAACAAGTGGCAGGGTCGCAACACCACGCGCTGGCGGAGCAAGGAATTCGACGACATTCACACGGCGGGACAGGTCGAGCTCGATCCGATCAAGCGCGCGGCCATGATGATCAAGCTGAACGAGCTCATCGTGAACAATCACGTCGTCATCCCTCTTGTGGCCCGCCTCGGCGTCGCTGCCGTCAACAACAGGCTCATGGTCGAGCTCAGCGGCTGGGACAACAACACGGGCGATCTGGCGAACTGGTACCGCGAAAGCTGAGCTCGAACATTCCTCCCCCCGTCTTACGGGAGAGGAGGAGTTGAGACGCCGTTGACGACGGCGGGCTGGCCTGTTCCCATCCGCTTTGCACGCATCTTGCAGGATAGCAGGAGCGTCAGGGACGAAACGGCTTCGATACCAGGATGGGAGGCGTCCATGGACGAACGGGTCTTGCGTGGTCTTCTCGGCCAAGTGAAGGCGGGCGCACTGTCGCGTCGCGCCTTCGTGCGGCGCATGGCGGCGGTGGGGCTTGCCGCACCCTTCGCCAATCAGCTCCTTGCCCTGTCGGGTGTGGCCATGGCCCAGACGCGGCCGGTCTACAAGCCGACCAAACGGGGCGGTGGCGGCCTGCTCAAGGTGCTGTGGTGGCAGGGTCCGACTTTGCTCAATCCGCACTTCGCCGTCGGCACCAAGGACCAGGACGGCTCGCGGCTGTTCTACGAGCCGCTCGCCGGCTGGGACGCCGAGGGCAACCTCCGGCCGATTCTGGCCGAGACGATTCCGGGTCGCGAGGACGGCACGCTCGCCGCCGACGGCAAGTCGGTGACCTGGAAGCTGAAGAAGGGCGTCAGCTGGCACGATGGCCAGCCCTTCACCGCCGACGACGTGGTCTTCACCTGGGAGTATGCCCGCGATCCCGCGACCGGCGCGGTGAGCAGCGGATCCTACAAGGACATCACGGTCGAGAAGGTCGACCAGCACACCGTCACCGTGAAGTTCGCACAGCCGACGCCGTTCTGGGCCGACGCCTTCGTCGGTTGGTTCGGCATGATCATCCCCAAGCACCTGTTCGCCGACTACATCGGCTCCAAGTCGCGCGAGGCGCCGACCAACCTCAAGCCGGTCGGCACCGGCCCATACAAGTTCAAGGAGTTCAAGCCGGGCGACATGGTGGCCGGCGTGATCAACACCAACTACCACGTCGAGAACCGGCCGCACTTCGACGCCAACGAGATGAAGGGCGGCGGCGATGCGGTGTCGGCGGCGCGTGCCGTGCTGCAGACCGGTGAGTTCGACTTCGCCTGGAACCTGCAAGTCGAGGACGAGATCCTCAGCAAGCTGGAGAAGGGCGGCAAGGGTCGCCTGATCTACTCCAAGGGCGGCGGCATCGAGCACATCCAGCTCAACAATACCGATCCCTGGACAGAGGTCGACGGCGAGCGGTCGAGCCTCAAGACCAAGCATCCAATCCTGAGCGACGTCGAGGTTCGCCGGGCGCTGGCGCTGCTGGTCGACAAGGACTCGGTCGAGAAGCACATCTACGGTCGCGGCGGCGTGGCGACACCGAACTACATCAACAACCCGGAACGCTTCCGCTCGAAGACGACGAAGTACGAGTTCAACGTCGACAAGGCGATCGACATCCTGGAGAAGGCGGGCTGGAAGAAGGGCGCCGACGGCATCCGCGACAAGGACGGCAAGCGCCTGAAGCTCGCCTACCAGACCTCGATCAACCAGCCGCGCCAGAAGAACCAGGCGATCGTCAAGCAGGCCTGCCAGAAGGCCGGCATCGACATCGAGCTGAAGTCGGTGACGGCGTCGGTGTTCTTCTCGTCCGACGTCGCCAACCCGGACACCTACAGCAAGTTCTACTGCGACCTGCAGATGTACAACAACGGCTCCCAGCCCGACCCGGAGATCTTCCTGCGCCAATTCTGCTCGTGGGAAGCGTCGACCAAGGACAACAAGTGGCAGGGCCGCAACATCACGCGCTGGCAGAACAAGGAGTATGACGACGTCCACAAGGCGGCGCAGGTCGAGCTCGATCCGATCAAGCGCGCCGCCATGCTGATCAAGTGCAACGAGCTCGTGATCAACAACGTCGTGGTGATCCCGGTGGTGGCGCGCCTCGGCGTCGCGGCCGCCAACAGCAAGCTCGTTTGTGAGATCAGCGGCTGGGACAACAACACCTGGGACCTGCCGAACTGGTATCGCGAGGCCTGAGTCGCTCCCAATGTCGAGGCGGGCTATAAGCCCGCCTCGTGTCACCCTTGATCATCTTCGATTGCGATGGCGTCCTGGTCGACAGCGAGCTTCTGGAGCACGCCGTCGATGCCGAGCTGCTGGGCCCGCTGGGATACTCTGCCAGTGCACAGGAACTGCTGCAGCGTTTCGTCGGCATTGCCCGCACCGACATGTACAAGACCGTCTTCGCCGAACTCGGTCGCGAAATCCCGCATGGCCTGCTGGAAGAACGCGAGAAGCGTGTCTGGCAGCGCTGCCATAGCGACTTGAAGACCGTCCCGGGCGTCGAACAGGCGCTCGACGCGCTGCGGCAGCGGCCCAAATGCGTGGCGTCGTCCAGCATCCCGGCCAAGCTGCAGCTGAAGCTCGAATCAACGGGCCTCGCGCCGCATTTCGAACCGCATGTCTTCAGCACCGCGCTAGTGGGCCATGGCAAGCCTGCGCCGGACATCTACCTGCACGCCGCGCAGGTCGTCGGCCACGCCGCCCGCGACTGCATCGTCGTTGAGGATTCGCCGCACGGAATCGCGGGGGCGAAGGCCGCCGGCATGCGCGCCATCGGATTCACCGGCGGCAGCCATGCAACGCCGTCTCTTGCCGCTGAACTGCGATCGGCTGGCGCCGTCCTGGTGGTCGACCATATGGACGACCTGCCGAAGGTGATTTGCGAGGCCTCCAATGACCGACCGCCTTAAGCCGCTGCTCGACGGCGGCCGCTACTTCGAAGCGCCACGTTGGCATGAGGGCCGCCTATGGTTGGTCGATGCCGCCGCCCGGACGCTGATCGCCGTGACACCCGACGGCAGGCCCGAGGTCGCCTGCACGGTGGTGGGCGTGCCGGCCGGCCTCGGCTTTCTGCCGAACGGCGAGGCGATCGTCACCGACATGCACAATCGCGCGCTCGTCCGCTGCGTCGATGGCACGACGGGCACCCACGTCGACCTGTCGTCGGTCACCGGCACGATCGACGACATGACCCTGGACGGCGCCGGCCGTGCCTATGTCGGCGACCTCGGCTTCGACCTGAAGGAGGGCATCAAGCGTGGGTCCTACGGCCGGATCGTCCTGGTCGAGCCGGGCCGCGAGCCGCGCGTCGTGGCGCGCGATCTCGATTTTCCCAACGGCATTGCGATATCGGCCGACGGCCGCGCGCTCGTCGTGGCCGAGACCAATGGCGATTGCCTGGCGCGCTTCCACGTCCGCGATGACGGCTCACTCGATTTCGACGCCCGGTTCGGTTCCTTCCGGGCGCCGGATGGCGTCTGCTTCGACCAGGAAGGCGCAGTCTGGGTGAGCCTGCTCGACGAGGAATCCTTCGTCCGCGTGGCACCGGACGGCCGCATCCTGGACCGCATCCTGGTTCCGGGCCGCCGCGGCGTGGCCTGCGTGCTGGGCGGTGCCGACCGGCGCACGCTGTTCTGCATCAGCATGAAGCGGAATCCGGACGCGCCACCCGAGCAGCGGTCACGATCCTGGGTCGACAGCGTGGTTGTCGAAACGCCCGGTGCAGGCTACCCCTGAGTCTTGAAGAGCTTTGCCAGCTGGCGGACCCCGACGGATGTCTGACAATCCCCCGATCGAATACGACTTTCCCGACATAAGGCCGTGGGAGAACGGCGATGCGCCCTACATCCATGTCCGCGACAGCGGCAAGCCTGGACCGACGGTCATGGTCGCGGCGCTCACCCACGGCAACGAGGTGTCGGGCGCGATCGTGGTCGACGAGCTGCTTTCACGCGGGCTGAAGCCGCGCAAGGGCACGCTGATCTTCTCGTTCAACAACTTCGAGGCCTATCAGCGCTTCGATCCCGACAATCCGTTCAAGTCGCGCATGATCGACGAGGACTTCAATCGC
>JAEZHS010000130.1 GCA_023436825.1 Pseudomonadota bacterium
CTGCAGGGCGCCGACATAGCCGCGGTTCCAGGTCGGGTTGATCATGACCTCGTTGATCACGATGTGCGCCGGCAGGCAGGCGACGTAGCGGATCAGGTCGCCGACATCCTCCGACTGCGCCATGCGCGCCCGTTCCTCCCTGGTGATGGGGATCGGTCGCTTGTCGAGGATGGGTGTGGCCACCTCGCCAGGGCAGACGACGCAGGAGCGGATGCCGTTGACGCACTCCTCCATGTTGATGGTGTGGCTCATCGCCACCACGCCGTGCTTGGCCGCCGAATAGGCGGCGCCGCTCAGCGTCGAAGGATTGCGGCCGGCCATCGACGAGGTGTGGATCAGGACGCCGTCCTTGCGCTTGCGCATCATCGGCAGCACGGCCGACGAGCAGTAGAAGGCGCTCGACAAATTGCCGTCGATCACCATCTCGGCGCCGGCCGACGTGAGTTCGCTCCACTTGCGGTCCGGGATGTTCAGCCCGGCGTTGTTGACCAGGATGTCGCAGCGGCCGAACTTCTTCTCGATATCCTTGGCGACGCGGGTAACGGCGGCGGCCTTCATGAGATCGGCCGGCTTCACCACGGCCTTGCCGCCCGCTTGCTTGATGGTGGCGGCCGTCTCCTCCAGCGGCTCCTTGCGGCGGCCGGTCAGGACCACCGTGGCGCCTTCCTTCGCGAGCGCGACCGCCGCCGCCTGACCAATACCCGAGCCAGCACCGGTCACCCAGGCGACCTTGCCCGTCAACGAAGCCATCGAATTCTCTCCCTAGGCCGAAACTGAAAAGCGGGCCTCGAGGGCCCGCTTTCCATTAAAGCACCTTGCCGGTGCCGTCGTCGATCAGATGCATGTTGCTGAGGTCGGCCCTGAGCTTCATCGGCTTGTTGGCCGTCGCGCCGGCGTTGGGATTGACGCGGCCACACACTTCCGAACCGGCAATCGTGAAGTAGACCAGGGTCTCCATGCCCATAGGCTCGACGACGTCGATCGGATTCTCGAAATCGTGCTGGTTGGGCTCGATATGCGGACGGGTCTCGGTGATGTGCTCCGGCCGCAGGCCGAGCACCAGGCCGGTCTTGCCGACACACGGCGTGTAGCGTGCCGTGCGGTCCGACGGCACCGGGAAGGAGAGCGTGTCGCTCAGCCGGACCCGCAGGGCGCCTGCTGCCTGCTCGACATGGCAGGGGATGAAGTTCATCGCCGGCGAGCCGATGAAGCCCGCCACGAACTTGGTGGCCGGTGAATGGTAGAGATCGTTGGGCGAGCCGACCTGCTCGATCAGCCCCGCGTTCATGACGACCACGCGGTCGGCGAGCGTCATCGCCTCGACCTGGTCGTGAGTCACGTAGACGGTGGTGGTGCGCACCTTCTGGTGCACCTTCTTGATCTCGGTGCGCATCTGCACGCGCAGCTTGGCGTCGAGGTTGGAGAGCGGCTCGTCGAACAGGAACACCTTGGGGTCGCGCACGATGGCGCGGCCCATGGCGACGCGCTGGCGCTGACCGCCCGAGAGCTGCTTGGGCTTGCGATCCAGCAGCTCGGTGATGTCGAGGATCTGGGCGGCCTGCTTGACCCGCTTGTCGATCTCATCCTTGGGCGTGCGCTTGAGCTTCAGCCCGAACGACATGTTCTCGTAGACGTTCATGTGCGGGTAGAGCGCGTAGTTCTGGAACACCATGGCGATGTCCCGGTCCTTCGGCGGCACGTCGTTGACGACGTCGCCGCCGATCGCGATGTCGCCGCCCGAGATCTCCTCGAGGCCGGCGATCATGCGCAAGGTCGTGCTCTTGCCGCAACCCGAGGGGCCTACCAGCACGATGAATTCCTTGTCGACGATGTCGAGATCGATGCCGCGGACGGCCTGCACCTCGTCGTACATCTTGACGACCTTACGCAGCGTAACTTGTGCCATTGTCGGTACCCTCTTAACCCTTGGTCGCGCCGGCCGTCAGACCCGCAATGTAGTAGTCCATGAGGAAAGCGTAGATGATGAGCGGTGGCGCCGCACCGAGCAGCGCACCGGTCATGATCTGCCCCCAGTTGAACACGTCGCCCTTGATCAGGGTCGTCACGATGCCGACCGGGAGCACCAGCTCGGTGGTCGAGGTGGTGAAGGCCAAGGGATACAGGAACTGCGCCCACGCCACGGTGAAGCAGAAGATCGTCGCGGCGATGATGCCGGGCAGCGCCACCGGGATGAAGATCTTGGTCAGGGTCTGGATCCAGGTCGCGCCGTCGATCAGGGCGGCCTCGTCGAGCTCCTTGGGGATCGAGGCGAAGTAGCCGATCATGATCCAGGTGCAGAACGGCACGGTCAGGGTCGGATAGAGGATGATCAGCGTCCACCAGTGGTTCATGAGCTGGATGCCGAAGGTCTCGTTGACCCAGGCGAACATCTTGAACAACGGGATGAACAGCAGCGTCTCGGGGATCAGGTAGGTCAGGAACACGCCGGTCGCCAGCGTGGCCGAGCCCCAGAACTTCATGCGGGCCAGCGCGAAGGCCGCGATGACGCTGATCGCCATGGTGATCACGACGGTCAGCACCGCCACGATCGCCGAGTTGCGGAAGAAGGTGAGATACTGGTTCTGGGTCAAGAGCTCGATGTAGTTCGCCAGGGTGGGCGAATAGACCCACCAAGGATTGCTCTCCGCCGAGATCTCCGCGCTGGTCTTCAGCGAGGTGATGAACATGTAGATCGGCGGCGTCAGGAAGAAGATCGCGAACAGCACCAGGAAGAAGTAGGACCAGCGCAGGGCCCACTTCCGGTCGCGGCTCATGCTGCCGTACTTGCGCCCCGAGATCGTCGTGGCGGTGGGGGAGGCGATCGTGGCGTTTGCCATCAGACTTCACTCCCCCGCTTGGTGATATCGCGCAGGATGAAGGTCGCGGCCACGGCCAGGATCGGCACCATGAACAGCGACACGCTGGCGCCAAGCGGGATGTCGCCGCTTTCGATGCCCACCCTGAAGGCCCAGGTCGCGAAGACATGGGTGGTGTTGAGCGGATCGCCCTTGGTCAACACACGGACGATGTCGAAATTGGCGAAGGTCACGATCAGCGAGAACAGCGCGGTGATGGCGATGATGTTGCGCATCATCGGCAGGGTCACGTACCAGATGCGCTGCCACCAGGTCGCGCCGTCGATCGACGCCGCCTCGTAGAGCTGCTCGGGCACGGATTTCAGCGCCGCGAGATACATGATCATGAAAAACGGCGCGCCGATCCACACGTTGACCAGGATGACCGAGAAACGCGCCCAGCCGGTCTCGCCGGTCCACGGAATGCGATCGATGCCGAAGCCGGCCAGAATCCAGTTGAAGGCCGAGTAGGAGGGATCGAACAGCCACAGCCAGGCGAGCGTGCTCATGGCCGGCGGAATGACCCACGGCACCAGCAGCATGCCGCGCCACTTGCGCTGGCCCTTGCTCGGGATGTTGTGGACGAAGTGGGCGACCACGAAGCCGATGATCGCCTTGAAGATCACGGCGGTGATGGCGAACAGGCAGGATTGGTAGACCACCATCCAGAAGGTTTCGCGGCCGAACAGGAAGTCGAAGTTCCCGAAGCCGACGAAGCGGGTCATGCTCTTGTTGAGCATCGCCAGATAGACGGCGTAGCCTGCCGGATAGGCGACAAGGATGAGGATCAGGAGGATCAATGGCAGCGCCATCAGGAAAGCGATGGTCGACTTGCGCTGCATCAACTTGTGCAGGCTGCTGCGGCTGTCGCCTCTAGCCGTTACTGCGCCTCTGGCGGCTATGTCTGCCATAGGAAAACTCCCGGCGTTTGTCGTCTTCTTATCGTTATCGGTTCCCGGCGGACGCCATCGGGCGACGGCGTCCGCCAAGATCGTTGTTGTGCGCCTGCGCGCCGGCAGCGCGCTAGTTGCGCATGAAGCCTTCGATCTCCTTCGCTGCCCAGTCGAGCGTCTTCTCCATGGCCTCCCCCTTGTAGTGTCGAGCGGCCATTTGGGTCTGGATGCCCTGCGCATAGATCTGAGAAGCGATCTTGTGCGGCGCGGGCGCTGCGGCGATAGACAGGGTCTGGTGGTTGTGCGGATTCGGATAATGGTAGAGCGTGCCCTTGGGCGGTGATTCCTCGGCCCAGGTCTTGAAGGTGGTGAGCTTCTCGAACGACGGCAGGTCGTAGCCACCCGAGGCGATCACCATCTTCTCGGCCGCTTCGGCCGTGCTCATCGCGGCGAGCAGGCTCTTGGCCGCCGACTGGTTCTTGCTGAAAGTCCAGGTGCCCCAGAAGAACGGCAGGAACGGGCCAAAGCGGCCGTTGGGGCCAGCGGGGAAGCCATGCGTCCAGCACTGTTCCGCGACCTTCGGCGCGTCGCGCTTGGCGACCGCCCAGGCCGACGGCGGATTCATGATCAAGGCGCCCTTGCCCGACACGAGCCACTTGTTGTTCGAGGCGTCGTCCCAGGCGGCCGCATCCTCCGGCAAGAAGGCCATGAGCCTCTTGTAATAATCCAGCGCCTTGCGGACATTGTCGGTCTTGACGGTGATGTCGCCCTTTGCGTTGACGAGTTGGGCGCCAAAGCCGTGGAAGATCGCGCCGGCGGTGTCGACCGAGTCCGAGGTCGTCCCCAAGCCAATGCCAAAGGGATTCCCCCCTTTGTGGCAGGCTTCAGCGGCCTTGAGGAAAGTGTCGAACGTCCAGTTGTCGGCCTTCGGCGGCGAGCCCGCCGGGTACATTGCCTGCACGTCAATGCCGGCATGCTGCTTCATGAGGTCGATACGCGAGCACGGCCCCTTGATCTGGCTGCCCACCGTGGCCGGTACTGCCAGCCACTTGCCGCCGACCTTGCCGAGATACTCGACGGTGCCGTTCACGGCGCCGTTCTGCTTGATCAGCGGCTCGATGACGTCATTCATCGCGACGAGTTGTTCGGAATACTGGGCCGGCAGCCATGTCGAGAACGCCAGGATGTCGTGGCCAGACCTGGCCTGGGATTCTGCCGCGGTCGTCAGCAGGAGCTTGTTGCCCTGCGAGGTGATGAAGTCGATGGTGACTTCGACCTTCTCCTTGTCGGCCCAGGCCTTGATCACCTCTTCGGTGGCCTTGTTGGCACCGGGCACCCAGTGGTCCCACAGGCCAAGCGACAGCTTGCCGGCCGCGTAGGCGCCGCGCACGAACGGTGCGGCGACCAGCGCCGTCGAAGCGGCTGCTGTGCTCGCCACAAAGCGGCGACGGCTTACTTTTCTCGATACCATTTTGCTTTTCCTCCTGTCCCTATCTGTCCTTTTTTCATGACCCTCACGGGAGTCTTGTCACGATGCTAGGCACAACCCACGGATCAGGCAATGTATTTTCAGACGTAGGGTCTTTCGGGACACAGGTTTGACAGTATTGGAAGAGACCAGGATGCTCCGGCCCCGCCGAACGAACAGCGCGGGATCTGCGGGAGGGACTTTCGTGCCAAAAAACACTGTGAAATCATTCTAGAGAAGAGCCCGCGTAGCGAGATGCAACAAATTCCCACGGCCAATCCCTGGCTCGCCGCCGTCGAGCCCTCGCCCATCGGCGAGACCAAGCGCTGGGTGCTGAACCGTACCTTCCCGGCCGACCGGCCGCTGATCGATCTCAGCCAGGCGGTTCCCGGCTATCCGCCGGCGATCGAGCTGCGCAAGCATCTGGGCGAGCTGCTGCTCGAGCCGACGATGCACGGCTATACGCCGATCCTCGGCGTGCCGGCGCTGCGCGAAACCTACGCCGCCCACCTCTCGAGCTTCTACGGCGCGCCGATCACCGCCGGCGAGGTCGGCATCACCTCGGGCTGCAACCAGGCCTTCTGCCTCGCGCTGATGAGCATCGCCAAGGCAGGCGACCAGGTGATCCTGCCCCGCCCGCACTATTTCAATCACGACATGTGGATGCGAATGCAGGGCGTCGAGCCGGTTTCGCTCGACTTCCGGCCGGGCTCGGGTGCGGTGCCTAATGCCGCGGATGCCGCCAGGCTGATCGGTCCCAGGACGCGCGCCATCGTCCTGATCTCGCCCAACAATCCGACCGGCGCTGTCTATCCGCACGAGACCATCCACGCCTTCTATGAGCTGGCGCAGCGCCACGGCATCGCGCTGCTGCTCGACGAGACCTACAAGGACTTCCTGCCCGAAGGCACTCGGCCGCATGGCCTGTTCGGCGACCCGAGCTGGCGCAAGACGCTGGTCCATCTCTACAGCTTCTCCAAGGTGTTCGCGCTGACCGGCTATCGCGTCGGCGGCATCACCGCCGGCACCGCGCTGATTTCCGAGATCGAGAAGGCGATGGACTGCGTGTCGATCTGTCCGCCGCGGCTCGGCCAGGAAGCGGCGCTCTATGGCCTGAAGAACCTGCTGCCCTGGGCGCGGCGGAATACCGAAGGCCTCAAGGCGCGCGCCGACCTTTTGGGCAACGGCCTGAAGCGCTCGAACCGCTGGCGACTGGTCAGCATCGGCGCCTACTTCGCCTATGTCGAGCATCCCTTCGCCGGGCAACGTTCGACGGCGGTGTCAAAGCGGCTGGCCGACGAGGAGAACCTGCTCACGATCCCGGGCGACATGTTCGGCGCCGGCCAGGAGCGTTTCGTACGCCTCGCCTTCGCCAACGTCGCCGACGACAAGATCCCGGCCGTGCTGGAACGCCTGGAGCGCTTCGGCGCCTGAGCGGTCAACCGGCCAAGTAGGTGTGCAGGGCCGACACGACCTGCGCGCCCTCGCCGACTGCAGCAGCGACGCGCTTCACCGAGCCCGCCCGCACGTCGCCAACGGCGAAGATGCCGCGGCGGCTGGTCTCCATCGGCAGACGGCCACCGTCATAGTCCTCGTCGGTGCAGACGAAGCCCTTGTCGTCGAGCCTGACCCCGCTGCGGGCCAGCCAGCCGGTATTGGGCTCGGCCCCGATGAACAGGAAGACGTGGCGCATCTGCCGGGTCGTTTCGCGCCCCGTCGCCCGGTGCCGCCAGCGCACGGTCTCGAGATCGCCGGCCCCGCCCGCAAGAGCCACGATTTCGGTCTCGGTCAGCAGTTCGATGTTGGGCTGGGCGGCGATACGCTCGATGAGATAACTCGACATCGTATCCTCCAGGCCCGTGCCGCGGACCAGCAGCCAGACCTTGGCCACCCTGCTCGCCAGATAGATCACCGCCTGGCCGGCGGAATTGCCGGCGCCGACCAGCGCAACCTCCTGGCCGCTGCAGAGCTTGGCTTCGAGCGGCGAGGCCCAGTAGTGGACCGCGCTTCCTTCGAAATCGGCGACGTTGGCCACGCCGAGGCGGCGATATTTCGCGCCAGTGGCGACCACGACGGCGCGCGCGTGGATGCGCTCGTCGTTGGCCAGGCCGATTCGAAACCTGTCGCCCAGGCACTGCAGGTCGGAGACCTCGTCCGGGATGGCCATGTCGACGCCGAACTTCAGCGCCTGGTTGAAGGCGCGCGCCGTGAGCGCCAGGCCCGAGATGCCGGTGGGAAAGCCGAAGTAGTTCTCGATCCGCGCTGAAGCGCCGGCCTGCCCGCCGAAGGCACGGCTGTCGAGGACGATGGTCTCAAGGCCCTCCGATCCGGCATAGACCGCGGTGGCGAGGCCGGCCGGACCTGCACCGACGATGGCGACGTCGTAGAGCTTGTCGGGGTCGACGGCACGGACCATGCCGATGCACCGCGCCAGGGTCACCTCGCTGGGATTGCGCAGAAGCTGGCCGTTGGGGCAGAGCACGATCGGCAGGTCCTGGTGGCCGACCTTGAATCGCTCGATCAAGGCGCGCGCGCCGGCGTCGGTCTCCGGATCCAGTGTCAGGTACGGATGGCCATTGCGCGAGAGGAAGTTCTGCAGGCGCAACACCGCACCCTGGTCGACGCGGCCGACGATCACCGGGCCGCCGGCGCCGGTCTCGAGCAGGCCGACGCGGCGCAGGATGAACAGGCGCATGATGCGTTCGCCGAGTTCGGCTTCCTCGATCATGAGATCGTGCAGGCGATCCGGCGAAACCACCGCCGCCTCGACCGGGCGGATCGCGATGGCATCGACCAGGCCCGGCTGACCCGACAGCGCGGTCAATTCGCCGCCGACGGCCCCCGGCCCGTGGGTGACGACCGGCGTGCTGCTGCCGTCGGGATTGCGGCGCGTGACCTCGACCTGGCCCGACAGGATCACGAACATCCCCGGGCTTGCCTTGCCGACCTCGACCAGCGGCTCGCCCGCAGCGTACGACCGGAGCTGGCCGAAGCGCCGCAGCTTCGCGACGTCCGATCCGTCGAAGACCGGGAACATCTGCTCGTGACGTGTGCTGAAAACGGTGTTCGTGCTCATGGACGTCGATGCTAGAGCGGAAGCCCTTACCGTGCACTCCTCCCATGACGGAGACGAGACATGCCGCATGCAACGACCCCGGACGCCGTGAAGCTCTACTATGAGGAAGCCGGCAGCGGCACGCCGATCCTGTTCGTCCATGAGTACAGCGGCGACTGGCGGAGCTGGGAGCCGCAGATGCGCTTCTTCGCCCGCCGCTACCGCTGCATCACCTATTCCTTCCGCGGCTATCCAGGGTCGGAGTCCCGGCGGAAGCGGCGATGTACGGCCAGAAGCACGCGGTCGACGATGCCCGGCACATGCTCGACCATCTCAAGATCGACAAGGCACATATCGTCGGCCTGTCGCAGGGCGCCTTCGCCACCGCCCATTTCGGCCGCCAGTATCGCGAGCGCGCGCTGTCGCTGACGCTGGCCGGTGTCGGCTCGGGGGCGGACCGCGAAGGTCATGAGCGCTTCAAGAAGGATGCCCAGGCCACGGCCGAGCGCATACGCACGGGCGGCATGGCCAAGTACGCAAACGCCCTGGTCGGCAATCCGACGCGCTCGCGCTTCAAGCAGAAGGATCCGCGCGGCTTCGCCGAGTTCGTGAAGCACCTGTCGGAGCATGCCGACGTCGGCTCGGCCAACACCATGCAGGAGTACCAGGGCAAGCGGCCCTCGCTCTACGACTTCGAGGCCGAATGGAAGGCGCTCGACCTGCCGGTGCTGATCGTCTGCGGCGACGAGGACGAACCCTGCCTGCAGCCCAGCCTCTGGCTGAAGCACGTGCTGCCCAATGCCGGGCTCGCCCTGTTCGCCAAGACCGGTCACACGGTGAACATCGAGGAGCCCGACGCCTTCAACCGCGAGCTCTGGAACTTCCTGGCGCTGGCCGAGGCCGGCAAATGGACGCCGGCCATCTCGGTCCCGAAAGATGCACCGCTGATCTGACGCTGGGGGCGCGCCACTCCAGTGG
>JAEZHS010000137.1 GCA_023436825.1 Pseudomonadota bacterium
CCACTGGAGTGGCGCGCCCCCAGCAAAGACTCTACTTCTTCTCCACGTTCCACAGCGCCAGCGCCGGCGTCGGCGTGATCACCCCGCTGAGGCTGGTGCGGATCGCTGTCGGCGTCGTGAACTGGCCGAGCGGCACGAACGTCGGATACTCCAGCAGGCGCAGCTGCACCTGCTCGGCGATCGCCTTCTGCTTGGCCGGATCGGTCTCCGCGGCATAGGCGTCGCGCAGCTTCTCGATGGTCTCGTCGCAGGTCCAGCCGAAGGTCGCCTTGTCGCACGCAGCGTTGACGAAGGCGGCCGACACCGGGTTGAGCACGTCCGGCGAGCCCCACGAGGTGAAGTAGGCGCTCCAGCCACCCTTATCGAGCGGATCGCGCTTGGCGCGGCGGCTCACCAGGGTCTGCCAGTCCATCGGCTGCAGGTCGACCTTCAGCCCGATCTTCTCGAGTTGCGCCTTGGCCACGGTGGCGAGGTTGTTGTGTCCCGCGACGTCGGTCTGGTGCAGCAGCACCGCCGGCGTGCCGTCATAGCCCGACGACGCCAGGATCTCCTTGGCCTTGGCCACGTTGCCCGAGAGCTTGTCCTCCCAGCCCTTGGTCGATTCCAGCGGCGAGCCGCAGGGGAACACCGACTTGCATTCCTTGTAGTAGTCCGGGTTGCCCGAGTTGGCGTCGAGGAACTCCTTCTGCGACAGCGCATAGAGCACGGCCTGGCGCACCTTAGCGTTGTCGAACGGCTTGGCCAGCACGTTGAATCGCATCGAGTACTGGCGTCCCCAGGTGTTGGTCGCCAGGACCTTGATGTTCTTGTCCTTCTGCAGCAGCGGCAACAGGTCGGGCGGCACGATCTCGATCATGTCGACCTCGCCGCCGAGCAGTGCGTTGACCTGCGTCTGGGTGTCGGGGATCCAGATCCATTCGACGCGATCGACCTTGGCGACCTTGCCGCCGGACAACGCCGACGCCTGCTCCGGGCGCGGCTTGTACTTGGGATTCTTGAGGTAGACCGCCTTCTCGCCGGGCTTCCACTCGTCCTTCTTGAACATGAACGGACCGGAGCCGACGGCCTCGGTGAGCTGGGTGTTGGGATCGACGCTCGCCTGCTCCTTGGGCATCATGAACGGCACGTTGGAGCTCGTCTTGCCGAGCGATTCCAGCACCAGCCCGTACGGCTGCTTCAGCACCATCTTGATCGTCTTGGCGTCCGGCGCACTGAGATCGGCCGTGACGCTCATCAGCTTCTGGCCCATCGAATCGCGGGCGGCCCAGCGCTTGATCGAGGCGACGCAGTCCTCGGCCGTCACCGGCTTGCCGTTGTGCCATTCCAGGCCGTCGCGCAGGGTGTAGGTCCAGGTGAGCTTGTCGGGCGAGCCCTCCCACTTGTCGACCATCTGCGGCTTGACCTGCAGCTTGTCGTCCATGGCGAACAGAGTGTCGTAGACCATGTTGCCGTGATGGGTGGAGATCAGCGCCGTGGTCCAGATCGGATCGATGATCTTGAGATCCGAATGCAGCGCGACCTTGAGCGTGGTTTGCGCGTGGGCGGGCGCCGCCGCAAAGGCGGCAGCGGCGACCAGCGCACCGGCAAGACGACGACCTATCTTCACCATGAAAACTCCCTGAATGACCCCCCGGTCCTGGGCGCCACAATAGGGCCGTCAGTCGCCCTGCGCGATGTCCAATAGCGCCTGCCATTCCGTCAATTTGACGCGAGGGCGGCCCAACGCGGCGCCGGCCGCGATCTCGTGCTTGTCGATGCGATGCCAGCCCGCGGCGTCGACGGCGATGGGCAGCACGTCGGGCCCGCTCTTGGGATCGCGATCCTTCAGGAAGGCCAGCACCTGCTGGGCCACCGCATGGCTTTCGGCGCGATTGGTCGGAATGGTGCCCGTGGGCCCGCGCTTGGCCCAACCGACGGGAAAGACATCGTCGCGCTTGGGGAAATCCTCGCCGCTGTACCCGATGCAGGTCACGACCAGGTCGGCTTTCAGCGTGCCGGTGCTGAGCTCGATCTCGCCCGGCCGGATGGCCTTGGGCACCGCACTGAAAAGGAAATGCACGGTCACCGCCTTCTCGCCCGCCTTGTGACCGGCAAAGCCCTTCAGGATCTCCAGGTTCTTGGTCTTGCGCAGGCGTTCGGGCGTCGGATCGGTGGCGGCCGGCGCCACGTCCAGCGCCTTGGCGTTCGTGACCGCTACGGCGCGCCCCAGCCGGCCCATCTCGGCCAGCTCGTTGTTGGTGAAGGACGCATGCTCGGGCCCTCGCCGGCCGATCACGTAGATATCCGTCAGGGGTGCCGCCGCGATCGCGGCCCCCGCCTCCGGCACGATGTCGCTTTTCGCCATCTCGTCGGCGCTCTTGGCCAGCACGCGCGCCACGTCCAGCGCCACGTTGCCGTTGCCGATCACCGCCACCGTCCTCACCTTCGAAAGGTCGGGGCCGGCGCGGAAATCGGGATGGCCGTTCAGCCAGCCGACGAAGCGCCACGAGCCCCAGACATGCGGCAGGCCCTCACCCGGTATGCCGAGCTTCCTGTCGATCACCATGCCGGTGGCGACGATCACGGCATCGTAAGCCGCGTCGAATTCTTCCCAGGAGATATCGCGGCCGACATCGATGTTGCCGGCGAAGCGCACGTCGGGCTGGCCCAAAAGTTTCTCGAACTGGCGCACGATCGCCTTGGTGCCCTGGTGGTCGGGCGCGACACCGGCGCGCACCAGTCCAAAGGGCGTGGGCAGACGATCGATGATGTCGATATGCAGGTCCGGACGGGCGCGCAACAACCCGTCGGCGGCATAGAAGCCCGAGGGGCCCGCGCCCACGATGGCAACGCGGTGGGTCATAGGCGCCCGCTTAGCATATGATGGTTACATGACTAAATACCCAAAGCTCAGCCAGCTCGGCCGGCCGGCCAGCCTGCCCGATTCGCCGGAAAAAGCCGTGCTCGAGACGGTGCCCAATCCGCAGCGCAGGGCGTTGTATCTGGTGCGCTTCACCGCCCCCGAATTCACCACGCTCTGTCCCGTGACCGGCCAGCCCGATTTCGCCCATCTGGTGATCGACTACGCGCCGCGCGCCAAGCTCGTGGAGAGCAAGTCGCTGAAGCTTTATCTCGGCAGCTTCCGTAACCATGCGGACTTTCACGAGGCCTGCACCCTCGCCATCGGCATGCGGCTGGCGAAGGTGCTGGCGCCGCGCTGGCTTCGGATCGGCGGCTACTGGTATCCGCGTGGCGGCATGCCGATCGACGTGTTCTGGCAGACCGGCCAGCCGCCCAGGGGCCTGTGGCTGCCCGATCCAGGCGTGCAGCCCTATCGCGGCCGAGGATAGCAGGAGGCGATGAGCCGGCGGCCTCCGACGCCCAAACGCAAGCCGAAGCCGGCGACTCCGGCCGAGCTGCGCGATGCCATTCGTGACGAGGCGCTGAGGCTGGGCTTCGACGCCGTGGGCTTCGCGTCGGCCACCGCGGGGGCCGGAGCGCGCGACCAGCGCCTGCAGCGGCTGGTCGAATTTCTGGACGCCGGCTGGCAGGGCGACATGGGTTGGCTCGGCGAGCGCACCGAGCAGCGGGCCGATCCGCAGACCTTGTGGCAGGACGCCAGGACAATCGTGTCGCTGACCATCAACTACGCGCCGCCGACCGATCCGCTGGAGATCCTTCGGCTGGACGAGCGGGCGGCGATCTCGGTCTATGCCCAGGGCCGCGACTATCACGAGGTGATGAAGAGCAAGCTGAAGGCGCTCGGCCGCTTCATCTGGGACACCTACCGGCACGAGCTGAAGGTCTTCGTCGACACCGCGCCGCTGATGGAAAAGCCGATGGCGCAGATGGCCGGCCACGGCTGGCAGGGCAAGCACACCAACCTGGTGTCGCGCCGGTTCGGCTCGTGGCTGTTCCTGGGCGAGATCCTGCTGTCGGTCGAATTGCCGTCCGACCCGCCCGAGAGCGACCACTGCGGCCAGTGTCGCGCCTGCCTCGACATCTGCCCGACCAAGGCATTCCCCGCGCCCTATCGCCTCGAGGCGCGACGCTGCATCTCCTATCTCACCATCGAGCATGAAGGCCCGATCGACCGCGAGCTCCGGCCCCTGCTCGGCAACCGCATCTACGGCTGCGACGATTGCCTGGCGGTCTGCCCGTGGAACAAGTTCGCCCAAGAGGCACGCGAGACCGCACTGATGCCGCGGCCGGCGCTGAACGCGCCATTGCTGACTGAGCTTGCGACGCTCGACGATGAAGGCTTCCGCAAGCGCTTCGCCGGGACGGCGATCAAACGCATCGGTCGCGACCGGTTCTTGCGCAATGTCGCCTATGCGCTTGGCAACAGTTTTAGCCGCGACACCGCGCTGCCGGCGGTGGAAACGCTGCTGGACGACCCCTCGCCGCTGGTGCGCGGCGCCGCCGTCTGGGCCCTGTCGCGTCTCGCGCCCCATCAGGTCGTGCAACGACACCGCGCGGCCCGTGAAGACGACTCCGAGGTCTGCACCGAATGGCGTGAAGCGCTGCAAACGGCGCGGAGCAGAGAGAATGGCCGCTGAGATCTCTCGGCGTACGCTCGTCGAGCTGATCGGGCGAATCGCAGGCGCCGCCACTGCCTACTCCGCTCTGAACATTGCCGGGCTGCTTGTCACGCCGACGGCCCATGCCGGGCCGCCCGAGCTGCCGCCCGGCTCGGGCAATGGCAAGCGCGTCGCCATCCTCGGCGCCGGCATAGCCGGCCTGACGGCGGCGTACTGTCTCGGCAAGGCGGGCTATCAGTGCACGGTCCTCGAAGCGCGCTCGCGCTCCGGAGGGCGGGTCTGGACGATACGAGGCGGCGATCAGATCGCCGAAACCGATTCCACGCAGCGTGTCGAATGGACGACGGATCGCGACATCTACTTCAACGCCGGTGCCGCCAGGCTTTCCAGTTACCACCAGGGCATCCTGGGATACTGTCGTGAGCTCGGCGTTCCGCTCGAGCTTTTCGTGAACGACAATCGCGCCGCCCTTGTCCAGTTCGACGACCAATTCGACGGCAAGCCGCAAACGGCCCGACGGCTCCAGGCCGATCTCCGAGGCGCGATTGCAGCTCTCGCCGCCAAGAGCGTGCCGAGTGACGAGAGAGCCCGGACGGTGCTGCGGATATTCGGCGATCTCCGGGGCGACATGAGCTATGCCGGCTCGACGCGTGCGGGTTTCACTGCGGACGACTTGCCGGGCGGCGGAAACCAACGCGGCCGCCGGCAATCCCCTCTTCTCCTGGACGAGATCGCGGGACCCGCATCGGTAAGGATGGCCCTTGCCCTGTGCTTCGCGGAGTTGTGGCAGCAATCTCCGACCATGCTGCAGCCGGTGGGCGGGATGGACGCCATCGTCCGCGCCTTCGATCGGGCCGTCGGCGACGTGATCCGGCACAATGAAGAGGTCGTGCAGATCGAGCGCGTCGGCGACGGCGCGCGGATCATCTCGCTCGATCGCAGCAATGGCCGGCGGAGCGCGCTCGACGCCGATTTCGTGATCTGCACGATCCCGCTTTCGGTGCTGGAGCACATTCCCGCCGACTTCAGCCCGGCGGTGAGTTACGCGATCAAGGTCGGGGCCAAGCTCTATTTTCCCGCGGTCAAGGTCGCGTTCGAGGCGCCGCGCCGTTGGTGGGAGATCGACCAGCAGCTCTATGGCGGCATCAGCTGGACCGGCCGCGACATCACCCAGATCTGGTATCCGTCGCACGGATTTCACGGCGGCAAAGGCGTGCTGGTCGGCGCCTATATCTGGACTCATGATGCGGCCCGGCGTTTTACCGCGATGACCCCGGCCGAGCGCCATGCCGTCGCGATCAGCGATGGCGAGCGACTTCATCCTGGCTATGAGAGGCTTGTCGGACCGGCCGCGTCGGTTGCCTGGGCGAAAGTTCCCTATTCCTTGGGCGCTTGGATCGAGTGGGAGACAGTTTCGGGAACCCGGCAATCGGAATACCCGACCCTGCTCGCCGGCGACGGACCGTTCTACTTCGCCGGAGAGCACATGAGCTACGTCACCTCGTGGCAGGAAGGCGCGGTACAGTCGGCACACTATACGGTGGCCCAGATCGCCGAGCGTGTTGCGACAACGAACAAGTGATGAGGCTGATTCCGGCGTCCGTGCAGAATGGCGGCGTTCCAGAGGAGATGCCGATGATCATCCGACGAAAGACTCTTCTCGCGGCCATTGCCGCCGGCGCGAGTCTGCTGCTCGCTGTCCAGCCGGCATCAGCCCAGCAGGCCGCGGCGCTCACGGCCGAGCAGGCCGCGCAGATCGTGGCGAGCCCTGATCGCAGCGCCGCGGATCGCACCAACGATCAGCGGCGCAAGCCTGAGCAGCTGCTGGTCTTCATCGGCCCGCGTCCCGGCATCACGGCCCTCGATCTCAGTGCCGCCGGCGGCTACACGACGGAATTGCTGGCCCGGGCGATCGGGCCCGCCGGCGCCGTCTACGGCCAGAGTCGGCCGCGCAACCCCAGCCAGCCGCCAACACCGCCGCCAGCGCCCGAGGGCAACAGCCATCCGAGTGCCACGCCCAGCCCACCGCCGGCGACGCCGGCCGCTGCGCCACGGCCCTCGCCCGTGGCGTTGGCTGAGCGCGACAAGGCGCTACAGAGCGCCGGCGTCAAGGCCGCGCCGATTACCGCTCTCGCCCGGCCGTTCGAAGATCCCGTTCCGTCCGAGTTGGCAACCGATCGCTTCGATCTCGTGACCTTGATGTTCAACTATCACGACCTTGGACATCTCGGGATCGATCGTGCGGCCATGAATCGGGCGGTCTTCCAGGCGCTCAAGCCGGGCGGCGTCTATGTCATCGCCGACCATTCGGGCCGGCCCGGCACCGGCATCTCCGAAGCCGGCACACTGCATCGCATCGAGGAAGCGTTCCTGCGCACGGAAGTCGAGGCGGCAGGCTTCAAGCTGGCCGCGGAAGGGAACTTCCTGCGCAATCCCAACGATCCGCGCGACAAGAACACACCGGACCCGCCGCAGCCCAAGGACGAGTTCGTGCTGAAGTTCGTGAAGCCCTAGGCAGTGGCGACCGTGGCAGTGAGCGCACCCGGATACTTCCGGCCGTTCAACACGGCACCGATGACGGTCGGCCGCACGCCGTAGCGATAGACCGGCAGCAGCACGGTGATGGTCGCCGCCAGGACGAGCACGATCTTGGCGAGCGGCGGCAGCGGCACGCCGAGCAGGATCAGCTGGAACATCACGATCAGCGGCAGATGGGCGATGTAGAGAAAGTACGAAGAATCGCAGAGATAGCGCCGCAGGGCGCTATGGCCTGAAAGGTAGCGCAGGAACAGGCCGGTGATGCCCAGGATCAGGCACCACATGGCGAGCGCGTGCACGGCGCGCGTCGCATAGAACGCCATGCCTCTGTCGGCGAAGGAAAACAGCAAGCCGATATAGGCAATACACGCCGCAACCGCGATTGCCGTGTAGAGCCAAGCGCGACGGCGCAGGACATCAAGTAGATCGGCATTGGCGAACAGCAGCCAACCGAAGCCGAACGGGATCGCGTACGCGACCACGATGTGCGGCGCCGGCACGAAGCCGGGCGGATCCTCCAGGCCGGCATACTTCATCGGCAGCAAGGCAAGGAAAGACAGCGCGCCGAGCGGCAGCGGCGCCCATACCGACTGCACGACCATCCGGAAGAGGCGGAGCAGTCCCGTGCGCAGGCCGGGTGGCGCGACGCGCGGAAGCGCCACGACGATGATGGCCGCCAGGCCATAGAACACGATCAGGTATTCCAGGAACCACAGATGCAGCGGATGGGCGTAGTCGAGGAAACGCCCGGACAGGATGAAGTCGATTGCAGGCTCGAGGCCGCGACGGCCGAATGCCGCCAGGAACATGGCCAACGGAAAGATCAAGATCCAGCCGACCACGAAGGGCACGACGATGCGCCAGAACCGGTTGGCGACGGCGCGCCGCGAACCATAACGCTGCAGCAGGAGAGCCGCGAAGAAGCCGGCCATGACGTAGAACGCCGGCATCCGGAAAACGTGGATCAGGATGATCGAGTAGTCGAGCGTCGACGTGAGTTGCGGCGGCTTGAACAGCCACGCGCCGATCGGCGCGTAGGCAACGGCGGCGTGCAGGTAGATGCCGAGGAACATCATGGCCGCGCGCAGGGCATCGAGCGCATGATAGCGCGACGCCGGTTCGATCCCTGTCGACATTTCGTCCTCCAGGTTCTGGACAAGAAGTCTATCGCCCGCTACCTTGTTATGCAAGGTACTGGTTCATGCGTTATAGTGCAGAGGCTATGTCGTGACGGATTCATTGCTGGTGCAGTTGCGCAAGGGCGTGCTTGACCTCTGCGTGCTCGCCTTGTTGGCGCGCCAGGACGGCTACGCCTACGACATCGCGAGCCGGCTGGCTGACGAGATCGGCATGGGTGAAGGCACGATCTATCCCCTGATGCGACGCATGCAGGCCGAGGGCCTGGTGCGCACCTACCTTGAGGAGTCGAGCAGCGGGCCGCCGCGCAAATACTACCAGCTCACCAAGGCGGGCCACGCCGCGCTCGCCAGCCAGAAGACTGAATGGAACGCCTTCACGGCAGCCGTCGCCCGGGTGCTGGAAGGCCGGCCGGCGGGATCGGCCGCCAAGATCGCAGGAGGCAACAGATGACCAAAGCCGAATTCCTGAACACCTTGCGCCAGCGCCTGGCCGGCATGCCGCTCGACGAGATCGACGATATCATCGTCGACTACGCCGCCCACTTTGCCGACGGCATGAGGGAAGGCCGTAGCGAAGCCGAGATCGCCAAGGCGTTGGGCGACCCGATTCGGCTCGCACGCGAACTGCGCGCCGAGGCGGGCTTGCGCCGCTGGGAGGAAGAGCGCTCGCCGGCGAGCTTCTTCGCCGTGCTGTTCGCCTTCCTGGCGCTGATCGCGGTCGACTTCGTGTTCCTGCTGCCGCTGATCGGCGGGCTTCTGCTCGCCGCCTTCGTCGTCGCGATCGTGCTGATCGCGCTCTCGGTCGCGGGCATCGTGCTGCTCGCCAAGGTGCTGAGCTGGGACGGCCTGTTCGCGCTGAAGTCCATCACCCGCGGCCTCTACGGCTTCGGCCTGCTCGGCATCGGCATCGGCGGCGGCGCGCTGCTCCTGATGGCGCTGGACTACGCGGTGCGGCTGCTCGGCCGCTTCGCGCGCCTGCACTACACGCTCTTGAACAAGGCCGAGCAGTCGGCCTGAGCGGCAGCGGAGGATCACATGATCAGGAACCTCGGTTGGATCGCGATCGGCGGCTTGGGCATCGGCATCGCCTCGCTGTCGCTCGCCTATGCGATCGGCGGCCGCGACGTCGACACGTTCGGCTTCGCCGAGAGATGGGCATCGAGCTGTGGCGACAGCACCGGCTCGCGCGAACGCCGGCTCGCCTGGGACGGCGGCGACAGTGTCGAACTGTCGCTGCCCGGCACCGTGCGTCTGCGCGCCGGCGAGGGCAACGAGATCGTCGTGCGCGGCGCCCCCGGCCCCGTCGACCATGTGCGCGTGCATGGCAGCCGCCTTGTGCTCGGCTGCCGCGGCCGCAACGGCTCGCTTGAGATCACGCTGCCCGGCCGCGCCTTCCAGCACATCGCCATCGCCGGCTCGGGCAACCTCGTGATGGAGAATGTCAGCCAACCCGAGTTGGCGCTGCGTATCAGCGGCAGCGGCTCGATGCGGGCGCAGGGCACCGTCGATCGCCTGACGGTCAATGTTTCCGGCTCAGGGGACGCCAAACTCGGCGAGCTCTTGGCTAAGCAGGCCACAGTGCACATCGCCGGCAGCGGCAAGGTCGAGGCCTCGCCCAAGGACCAGGCCGATATCAGCATCTCCGGCTCCGGCGACGTGAAGCTGCTGACCCGTCCGGCCGACCTGCGGACCAAGGTCTCGGGCTCGGGGCGCATCGGCCAAGCCGCGGAGAAATGAATGCGTCGCCTCGTCTGCAGCCTTCTACTGGTCGTCATCGACACATCGACCGCGCTCGCCGATCCGCCATCATTCCGGGCCGGCATCACCCATCTCGCGGTTCAGGACGCGACGCCATTCGAGGCCTTGATCGCCTATCCGACGGAAGCGGTCGAGGTCTTCATCGAAGACGGACCGTTTAGGCTACCGGCCAGCCGCGACGTCCCGATCGCCGCCGGCGCCCGCTTCCCGATTGTCCTGTTCGCACACGGCGGCGGTCGGGGGCCAGGGACGCCGCTGCCCCATGCCGACCTTCTGCTCCATCTGGCGCGGCAGGGCGTCATCGTCGTGGCGCCGTTCCATCCCGGCACCGAGAAGCCTTTCGTTGATCGACCACGGCAAGTTCACAAGGCGCTCGATGCCATGCTGGCGGATCCGCGTTTTTCCCAACGCGCCGATCCCAATCGCATTGCCATGGCGGGTTTCTCGTTCGGCGGGGCGGTGACGCTCATCGCCGCGGGAGCGATCGTCGACTTGGCGCATCTGTCGGCCTATTGCCACGATCATCCCGACGATAGCAGGGCCTGTGACGGCATCTCCACCGATGGCTCCTGGGCCAAGGTGCCGCCGAGCCCGAAATCAGACGATGTGCTCCCTTTGAAAGCACTTGTTCTCCTGGAACCCTATGGCGCGCCGTTTGATCCGAGGAGCCTTGCGTCGATCGATCTGCCGGCCTTGATCTACTCGACGTCTCAGTCCGATCTCCGGCCCGAGGGCAATGCACTGGCGGTCGCCAAAGCGCTACCGAGGCCGCCACAACAAGTCGTCGTGCGCGGTAGCCACTTCGTGTTCGTCGACCCCTGCTCGCCGAGCTTGGCGGCGCGGACGCCGGAGATCTGCAGCGACCCGCCCGGTGCCCATCGCACCGCCATCCATCAGCGCTTCAAGCGCGAGATTTAGGATTTCCTCCGGGGACGTCTCGGCGCCGCTCCCTGAAGAAGGCGCGCAGCAGCTCACCCGCTTCGCCTTCGCTGAGTCCGGGATAGAGCTCGGGCTTATGATGGCAGGTCGGCTGGTCGAAGATGCGCGGACCGTGCTCGATGCCGCCGCCCTTGGGATCGGCGGCGCCCCAGTAGAGTCGGCGGATGCGGGCGAAGGAAATCGCCTGGGCGCACATCGGACAGGGCTCGAGCGTCACGTAGAGATCGCAATCGACCAGCCGCGGCGCGCCGAGCGTGGCTGCGGCCGCGCGGATCGCCAGCATTTCCGCATGGGCCGTGGGATCGCGGTCCTGCTCGGTGCGATTGCCGGCTGCCGCCAGCACCGCGCCGTCGGGCCCGACGATGACGGCGCCGATCGGCACCTCGCCCCGCTCTGCGGCTAGGCGGGCTTCGCGGAGCGCGCGCTCCATGGGCGATGCTCTTGTCGGGCCGGTCATAAGAGGGAAAATAGCGCCAACATCGGGTCGGGAG
>JAEZHS010000147.1 GCA_023436825.1 Pseudomonadota bacterium
CCCGTCTAATTCGCCGGCAGCGTCATATGTTTTTATCAGACAGGGGTAACCCCCGCGCCGGGTGACAGTCACCCCAGTTCCAGGCTCATCCCATGCGCTTTTCCCATTTCTTCATCGACCGGCCGATCTTCGCCTCGGTCCTGTCGATCATCATCCTGATCGTCGGCGGCATCGCCCAGTTCGGCCTGCCGGTCGCGGAATATCCCGAGATTGCGCCGCCCACCGTCAACGTCACCGCGACCTACCCGGGCGCCTCGGCCGAGGTGATCGCGCAGACCGTCGCCACGCCGCTCGAGCTCGAGATCAACGGCGTCGACGACATGCTCTACATCGAGTCGCAATCGACCGGCGATGGGCGGCTGTCGATCAACGTGGTGTTCAAGCCCGGCACCAACATCGACCAGGCCCAGGTCAACGTGCAGAACCGCGTCGCCGTGGCCCAGCCGCGCCTGCCCGAGGACGTGCAGCGGCTCGGCATCGTGGTGCGCAAGGCCTCGCCCGACCTGATGATGGTCGTGCACATGACGTCGCCCGACGGCAGCCGCGACCAGCAATACATCTCCAACTACGCCACGCTCTACGTAAAGGACGTGCTGAGCCGCATCGACGGCGTCGGCAACGTGCTGGTGTTCGGCGCGCGCGACTATTCGATGCGCGTGTGGCTCGACCCGGCGCGCGTCGCCGCCCACAATCTGACGGCCGGCGAGGTGATGCTGGCGATGCGGGCGGCCAACCTGCAGGTCGCCGCCGGCGCCATCAACCAGGCACCTGCCGTGTCGCCGGGCGGGTTCACGCTGTCGGTGCAGACGCTGGGCCGCCTGACGGCGCCCGAGGAGTTCGGCAACATCGTGCTGCGCGCCGAGCCCGACGGCTCGGTGACCCGCCTGCGCGACGTCGCCCGCATAGAACTGGGCGCGCAGGACTACACGCTGAACGCCTATCTCGACAACAAGAACGCCACCGCGCTCGGCATCTTCCAGCGCCCCGGCTCGAACGCCATCGCCACCTCGGATGCGGTCAAGGCGACGATGGCGCGGCTGAAGAAGGATTTCCCGCCCGGCCTCGATTACTCGGTGGTCTACAACCCGACGGAATTCATCCAGGCCTCGGTCGATGCGGTGATCGAGACGCTGTTCGAGGCGTTGATCCTGGTCGTGATCGTGGTGATCCTGTTCCTGCAGACTTGGCGGGCCGCGATCATCCCCCTGCTCGCCATCCCGGTGTCGCTGATCGGCTCGTTCGCGGTGATGTCCGCCGTCGGCGTCTCGTTCAACACGCTGTCGCTGTTCGGCCTGGTGCTGGCGATCGGCATCGTCGTCGACGACGCCATCGTCGTGGTCGAGAACGTCGAACGCTATCTCACCCAGGGCATGTCGCCCAAGGCCGCGGCGCACAAGACCATGGACGAGGTCGGCGGCGCCTTGATCGCGATCTCCCTGGTCCTGATCGCGGTGTTCCTGCCGACCGCCTTCATCACCGGCCTGCAGGGCACCTTCTACAAGCAGTTTGCCATCACCATCGCGGCCTCGACGGCGATCTCGGCTTTCGTGTCCCTCACCTTGTCGCCTGCCATGGCGGCCCTGCTGCTGAAAACCCATGCGCTGTCGCATGTCGAGCAGCCCAAGCCGACCTTGCTCGACCGGCTGATGTGGCCGATCAACGCCTTCTTCCGCCTGTTCAACCGCGGCTTCGAATGGCTGTCGAACTTCTATGGCCGGGCGACGGCGCGGCTGATCCGCTGGACCACCATCGTGCTGGTCATCTATGCCGGCCTGCTGGTGCTGACCGGCAACATCCTGGTCAATACGCCGACCGGCCTGGTGCCGCAGCTCGACCGCTCGTACCTGATTGCCGCCATGCAGCTACCGGCCGGCTCGACCCTGGAGCGCGCCGATCGGCTGGTGAAGCAGGCGTCGCAAATGATCATGGAGACACCCGGCGTCGAGCACGCCGTGGCCTTCGTCGGCTTCGACGGCGCCACCTTCACCAACGCGCCCAACACCGGCGTGATCTTCGTCACCCTGAAGCCGTTCGAGCAGCGTCGCGACCTGCCCATGGCAAAGATCCTGGGCGACTTGCGCGGCAAGATGTTCTCCCTGCGCGAGGCCTTCGTGTTCGTGCTCGAACCGCCTTCGGTGCCGGGCATCGGCACCGGCGGCGGCCTCAAGGGCTACGTGCAGGACCGCGCCGCGCGCGGCCTGCCGGCGCTCGAGGGGGCGACCTGGGCTATTGCCGGGGCGGCCGGCCAGACGCCGGGCCTCACCCAGGCCTTCACCCTCTTCAGCACGCGCACGCCGCAGATCTGGGCCGAGATCGACCGCACCAAGGCCGAGCAGCTCGGCGTGCCGATCGCCCGCGTGTTCGAAACGCTGTCGGTCTACATGGGCTCGGGGTACGTCAACGACTTCAATATCCTCGGCCGCACCTATCGCGTGACGGCACAGGCTGACGATCCCTATCGCCTCACGGTGCGCGACGTCGCCAACCTGAAGACGCGTTCGGCCAGCGGCGAGATGGTGCCGATCGGCTCGGTCGCCACCTTCTCCGACACGACCGGCCCGTACCGGGTGGCGCGCTACAATCTCTACCCGGCCGCCGAGATGCAGGTGGCCCTGAAGCCGGGCTTCTCGTCGGGACAGGGCATCCGCGCCATCGAGGGCCTGGCCGAGAAGGTGCTGCCCTCGGGCTTCGGCTTCGAATGGACCGAGATCGCCCTGCAGGAGAAGCTCGCGGGCGATACCGCCGTCCTGGCGTTCGGCCTGGCGGTCGTCTTCGTGTTCCTGTTGCTCGCGGCACTCTACGAGAGCTGGCTGCTGCCGCTCGCGGTCATCCTGATCGTGCCGATGTGCGTGCTGGCGGCGATGGCGGGCGTCGTCCTGCGCGGGCTCGACCGCAACATCCTGGTCGAGATCGGCCTGGTGGTGCTGGTCGGCCTGGCGGCCAAGAACGCCATCCTGATCGTGGAGTTCGCCAAGCAGGCGCACGAGGCGGGCATGAACCGCTTCGATGCGGCGGTCAGCGCCGCCAAGACACGTCTGCGGCCCATCCTCATGACCTCGCTCGCCTTCATCCTGGGCGTGGTGCCGCTGGTCGTGAGCTTCGGCGCCGGCGCGGAAATGCGCCAGTCGCTGGGCACGGCGGTGTTCTTCGGCATGCTGGGCGTCACCTTCTTCGGCCTGGTGTTCACGCCGGTGTTCTACGTCGTGAGCACGGGTCTCGCGGAGCTGCGGTTCAAGTGGCGCAAGCCGGAAGTGCCGCCGGAGGCGACGTTCAAGCCGGATCAGATCTGACGACGGCCCTGTCGATGCGGACGGTGAGGTCGGCCGGATCCAGGCCGGCCTCGGCCGCCTCGGATTCGGCTCACGAGCGATCACGTTATAGTTTGTCGACTATATCGCGAGAATCGTCTGTCCTCCGGCTCCGCAAAGGAACCGTGCGATGCCCAACCATCCCGCCCTCACTGCCGGCCGTGCCGCCGTCATCACCGGAGCCGCCAGCGGAATCGGGCTTGCCGCCGCCCGCCGCTTCGCCTCGCTGGGACTGAACGTCTGCCTGGCCGACCTGTCGGCGGAGTCGCTGGAACGGGCCGTCGCGGAAGTGGCCGCCGCAAGGCCGTCCGGACGCACCGCCGTGATCGCCGTGCCGACCGACGTCAGCAAGTCGGAGAGCGTGCAGGCCCTGAAGGACAAGGCCTACGCCGCGTTCGGTGAGGTCGGCGTGCTGATGAACAACGCCGGCACCGCCCCGGGTGGCGGGCCGTGGGATCACTATGAGCGCTGGCAGCGCGTGCTCAACGTCAATCTGTGGGGCGTGATCAACGGCGTGCAGACTTTCACGCCCGCCATGCTGGCCCAGAAGACGCCCTGCGCCATCGTCAACACCGGCTCCAAGCAGGGCATCACCTGTCCGCCGGGTGACACCGCGTACAATGTCAGCAAGGCCGGCGTGAAGGTGCTGACCGAGGCGCTGGCGCACAGCCTGCGCAACGAAGAGGGCAACCGCATCTCGGCGCATCTGCTGGTCCCGGGCTCGACCTTCACCGGCATGACGGCGCGCGGCCGTACCGAAAAGCCGCCGGGCGCATGGACGCCCGACCAGGTGGTCGACATGCTGGTCGACAGCATGGGCAAGGGCGACTTCTACATCATCTGCCCCGACAACGAGGTGACGCGCGAGGTCGACAATCGGCGTATCCTGTGGGCAGCCAAGGACATCACCGAGAACCGGCCGCCGCTGTCGCGCTGGCACGCCGATTACAAGGAGGCGTTTGCCGCCTTCCTGACCAAGGAGAAGTGACCATGACTCGCTGGCTCACCCTTGCCCTCACCGGCGGCGCACTCGTCGTCGCCGCCACCGGTCTCGGCATCTGGCCGTCCTCGGCCGAGAGCGCGAAGGTCGTGCCGCTGCCGATGGCCGACATGCCGGCCACGCAGGCGCCGAGCGAGGTCGCCGTGCTGGCGGGTGGTTGCTTCTGGGGCGTGCAGGGCGTGTTCCAGCACGTCGACGGCGTCACCAGCGCGGTGTCGGGCTATGCCGGCGGTGCCAAGAACACCGCGGCGTACGATCAGGTCACATCCGGCCGTACCGGCCACGCCGAGTCGGTGCGCATCACCTACGATCCGCGCAAGATCAGCTACGGCCGCATCCTGCAGATCTATTTCTCGGTGGCGCACGATCCGACGCAGCTCAATCGACAGGGCCCCGACGTCGGCACGCAGTACCGGTCGACGATCTTCCCGGCCAACGACGAGCAGGCGCGCGTGGCCAAGGCCTATATCGACCAGCTCGACCAGGCGAAGACCTTCAGCAGCAAGGTCGTGACCACGATCGAGCCCGGCAAGGCGTTCTATGCGGCCGAGGGCTATCACCAAGACTACATGACGTTGAACCCGAACCAGCCCTACATCGTGTTCCACGACAAGCCGAAGCTCGAGAACCTCAAGCGACTGTTCCCGCAGGCCTGGCGCGCCGAGCCGATGCTGGTGTCGAAAACCGGCCTGAACAACTGAACGGTCAGGCCGGCCACCTCAAGCGGGAACGGGCCGCACCGGCCGCAGCATGGCGAAGCTTACCTGGGCCAGGCCGGCCAGCAGGCCGACCGCCACGCCCACCCGCCAGGCGAGGTCGTAGGAGCCCAGCAGATCGAAGATCAGGCCGCCACCGAAGGCGCCGACGAAGCTGCCGATCTGATGGCTCATGAAGGCCACACCCTGGATCATCGCCTGCCAGCGCAGGCCGAACATCTCTGCCACCGAGCCCGCGACCAGCGGACCTACGCCCAGCCACAGGAAGCCCATGAGGGCGGCGAAGACCAAGGTCGAGAACGGGGTCGGCGGCAGCAGGAAATACCAGGCCAGCACGATCGAGCGGCCGAGGTAGATGCCGCCCAGCAGGGCGAGCTTGGACCAGCGCCCCCCGGCCCAGCCGAAGAACAGTCCGCCGAACACGTTGAACAGGCCGATGGTCGCCAGCGCCTGGGCGCTGAGCGCCGGGTCCATGCCGCAGATCGCGAGATACGACGGCAGGTGGGTGGCGATGAACAGGAGCTGCATGCCGCACACGAAATAGGCCGCGGTCATGACCATGAAGGAGGGCGTCCTGAGAGCGCGTAGCAGCGCCGCCTGGGCCGAATCGCGCTTGCCGGTCGGACCGGCGGGCAGCGGCAGGCGATCGACCCGGCCGGCGATCCAGGTAGCCGGCAGCATGCCGAGGGCCAGCACCAGGAAGCCCAGCACGCCGGCGCGCCAGCCGAAGTCGACAGCCAGCATCTGGCCGAGCGGCGCGGACAGCAATGCGCCCAGCGAGCCCGAGGCGGTGATGGCTCCCAGCACCAGGCTGCGGAGGTGGCTGGTCACGGCGCGCGAACCGACGGCAAGGGCGATGGCGGTGGCGGTGCAGGCGAGCGCCAGGCCGATCAGCACGCCCGCGCCCAGCATCACGCCCAGCATGCCGTCGGCCAGGGCGAAAGTGAGCATGCCGGCGATGTACAAAAGACTGCCGACCAGCATCACCGGCCGGAAGCCGACGCGCACGGCAAGCGCGCCCGCGACCGGCTGCAGGAAGCCCCAGGCGAGGTTCTGCACCGACATGGCGAGGGCGAAGTCCGACACGCTGACAGCGATGTCGCGGGTGAGCGGCGGCATGATCAGCCCGAAGCTCTGCCGAATGCCGCCGCTCAGGCTCAGCATGACGGCCGCCGCGACCAGGATCGGCAGGGTCGGGCGCAGCTCTTTCATGAGGCCCATGGGCTCACACTTGATTACACTGGTCTGTGTATCTTAGGGTCGAGATGCGACCGGTCAATGAAAAGTACACAGGTCGGTGTAGTTCATGCCACCATCCGAAACGCGTTCCGAAACACGGTCGAACGAGATGCGCGAGCGCATCCTCGAGACGGCCGACCGATTGTTCTACGGCCAGGGCATCCGCGCGGTCGGCGTCGACACCGTCGCGGCCGAGATCGGCATCAGCAAGCGCACGCTCTACAACTACTTCCCCTCCAAGGATGAGCTGATCGTCGCCTACCTGCGGCGGCGGCTCAGGCCCACGCCCGTATCGGACCTGCCGCCGGTCGAGCAGATCCTGGGCAATTTCGAGCGGCTGGAGCGCACTTTTTCAGCCGGCGTGTTCCGCGGCTGTCCGTTCGTCAATGCGGTGGCCGAGATCAAGGAAACCTCGCATGCCGCCAACAAGGTCGCCTTCGCCTTCAAGGAGCAGCGCCGCCTGTGGTTTCGCGACCTGCTGGCGAAACTCGAGGTGAAGGATCCCGACACGCTGGCACTGCAGCTGCAGATCCTGGCCGACGGCGCGATCGCCGCAGCGCTGGTGCGCGGCGATCCCAAGGTCGCCGTCACTGCGGGCGAGGCTGCGCGGACCCTGCTGCAGGCGGCCGGCGTGAAGCTGCCGCGCCGGAAGCGGGCTCGGCCTTAACGGCTCGTCACCGAGGTTTTGGCGATTGACCGACACCGATCCGACGCGGTGACAGCATTGCCTGCATGTCGGTCGAGCGACGCAAGCCATGGTAGGATGGAGGTGGCGGCGCCCAGATATGGCCCATCCTGGAGCACCAAAAGTCGCAATAAAAGAACCCCACATCGCTGGTGAGGGTGCGGCGATCGTCGACGGGTCGAGCTGATGCCTGGCCGTGACGGCCCTCGCGTTTCCGGGTCCCCCACGGTGCGAAAAAACTCAGTGCAAAATCTCCAAGCGCACCGCAGTTATTGACATCGATAAAAACCTAGGTTATCTTCGGTCCTGCCGCCGCCCCAGGGCGGCGTCCGTTCTATGCATCGTTCATCCGACACCTTGGTGCGCGCCCGACCGGCGACGCAGCGCGCCTCCCGGCGCGCCACGTCGTCCTCGCCGCCAGCGGGGCATACCGAGGCCCAAACCGCCCGCGAAACTATCCTTCGTGAAGAGCCACTAACGGGCGGCGGCGGAAACCAGGCGGGCGATCTCGCGTACCAGGCTCGCGACCGCAGCCCCGCGCAGACGATGGGCGCGCTGGGTATAGACTTGGCGTTCGGCGTGGGTGGGATAGGCGATCGAGAACATGGAACCCTCCAAGAATTGGAAGTTTCATAATTCATTCCTTATCCGAGATTAATATACGTGATTTGACTATCACTCATGAATGGTATTCACCATTGGCGCAATGATCGATCATGCCAGCGAAATGGCCGCCTTCGTGCGGGTCGTTGAGTCCAATGGCTTTTCCGCCGCCGCGCCGGCGCTGGGGCTGAGCCCTTCGGCGGTCAGCAAGCTGGTCACGCGCCTGGAGACGCGGCTCGGCGTACGGCTGCTGCAGCGCACGACCCGCGCCCTGAACCTGACCCAGGAAGGCGAGATCTTCTATGCCGCCGCCAAGCGCATCGTCGGCGAGATCGAATCGCTCGAAAACCAGATCGTGGGCGAGAGCGGCACGCCGAGCGGCGCCCTGCGGGTGACGACATCGCTTGCCTTCGCCACGCACCAGCTCGCCCCGGTGCTGTCGGAGTTTCTGGCCCGCTATCCGCTGGTGCAGTTCGAGCTGCTGCCGACGGACCGCGTGATCGACATGGTCGACGAGGGCATCGACGTCGCCATCCGCATCGGCCGGCTGGCCGATACCAGCTTCATGGCGCGCAAGATCGGCGAGGACAGACGCCTGATCTGCGCCGCACCGTCCTACCTCGCACGCCACGGCACGCCGCAACGGCCCGAGGACCTGGCGCGGCACAATTGCATCGTGTCGCGCGATCACCCTTATCTCAACCGCTGGTCCTTCAAGGTCGACGGCCGGAGCGTCGAGATCGACGTCCGCGGCCGGGTCGCTGTCACCGAGGGCGAGGCGCAGATGCAGCTCGCCCTGCAGGGCATCGGCATCGTGCGGCTGACCAGCCTCACCCTGACACGGGCGATCCGCGAGGGCTCGCTGGTGCCGTTGCTCGGCGCCTTCTCGGCCGAGGAGGCGGTCGGCATCCATGCCGTCTATCCGCACCGCCGGCATCTCGCGCCCAAGGTGCCGGCCTTCGTCAACTTCCTGATCGAGAAGTTCACGCCGCCCCCGTGGGAGATATGATCGACGCATGATGCTAGGATCGGCGCCGCCAAACACATGAAAGTCGAGGAGGGGAAATGGATCGCGACACGGACCTTTTTGTGCAGGCCTTCTGGGTCAAGTGCCGCGACGTCATCCGGCCCGAACTCGACCGCGTCATCGACGAGCTGAAGAGCGACGGCCACGACGCCAATGTCTCGACCCAGGAGTATTCGCCGGTCGCCGACCACTTGCCTGACATCGGCCCGGTGCTCACGCTGACTGTCCATCCCAAGGGCGCGCCGCAGGGCCGCCCGCTACAGTTCCATGGCGACGTCGCCAAGCGCGACCTCGAGATCATCCGCAACGGCAGCAAGGCGCAGCGCTACGAGCTTGCCAGCGTCGATGAGGCGGTGGTGAAGCGCGAGGTCGCCGACTGGCTCGCCGTTGCGCTCAGATAGATTCCGAGGAAGACCCATGCCCGACGCCATCGACGACCTGTTCCGCCGCTTCGGCAAGGCTTTCAACAAGGCCGACGTCGAGGAGATCGCGGCCTGCGTGACCGACGACTTCGAATGGCGGTTGAACGCCGGGGCGGCGGCCGGTGCGCCGGGCGGCCGCGTGCTCAAGGGCAAGGACGACCTGCGCGCACATTTCGCCGACAAGAGCCGGGCCCATCGCAAGGCGCGCTTTTCCGAGGCGCGCATCCATCGCTCGGGCGACAAACTGTTCGGCACATTCCGCGTCACCGGCATCGACCATGCCGGCAAGCCGTTCGACCGCTACGGCATCGATCTCTACGAGGTGCGCGACGGCAAGATCGCGCTGAAGGACAGCTACCTCAAGGCCGACTGAGGAAGCAGAGCGCCGCCTCGCAATACATGGTGTAGACCGGGCCGATCGACGCGATGTCGGCCCATTCGTCGGCGGCATGCATGTTGTCGAAGCCGACGCCCGGCGCACAGACGGTGGGGACTCCGCGCGCGGCCAAAAGATTGCCGATGTTGGAGGGGCCGCAGACGTCGGCGGCGAACGGCCGGCCGAAGGCGGCGCTCGCCGCCTGCGTGAAGCTCTGCACCAGCCGATCGTCGCGCGGCACGACATAAGCCGGCCAGGAATCGACGATCTCGATGCCGGCCTCGGCATCGACGGCGTGCACGATGGCTTCCAGCCAGCGTGAGGCCAGGGCGGCATCGAAGGCGCGGGTCAGCCGGACGTCGACATGGCAGACCGCGAGGTCGGGCACGACGCTGAAACCCTCGCCGCCTTCGATGCGCGTCACCGTCGCCGCCGGCCCGAAGGGGAAGGCGTCATCGTGCGCGTCGGGGAAGATCGGATCGGCCAGCGCGAGGGCGAAGGCGGCGGCCTTGGTGAGGGCGTTGACGCCGCGACGCTCGGCGTCGCCGGTGTGTGCGGCGACCCCGCCGAAACGCAGCCGAGCGCGCAGGAAGCCGCGGCTGCCGTTGACGACGCCGGCGTTGCCGGGATAGCCCAGCGACGCCGCGTCGGGCGGCCGGCCCACGGCATCGAGATAGGCACGCACGCCGCCGAAACGGCCGGTGTGCTCGTCGGCGTCGAACAGCACGTGCAGCGTGCCATGCGGCAAGCCGCTTTTGGCGAAATGGCGCGCGACGTGGGCGAGGATGGCAACGCCTGCCTTGGAATCGGCGGCGCCGCGGCCGAGCAGCCGCCCGTCCCGCACCGTCCCGGAGAACGGCGGCGCGCTCCATTGGCCGGGGTCGCCGGCCGGCGCGGTGTCGATACAGGCATCGAGGCAGAGGACGGGGCCGGGCGCTGCACCGGCGATCTCAACCAGCACTGCCACCGGGCTGCCCGAAGGATCGTCGAGCAGGCGCGGCGCGAGACCGTTGTCGGCGAGCCACGCTCGGACCAGCGACAGCACCGGCTGCGGTGGATCGATGCCGGCGCAGGACGGAGTCGCCACCAGGCGCGAGGCCAGCGCAACGATGCTGTCGATGGGCGCCGCGCTGGTCATGAGGCCCGCGCGCGTCGCCATGCCATCGCGGCCCAAGCCAGCAACAGGACGATGGACGCGCCTGTTACGGCCCAACCCCAACGTTCGACCGGAAGTGAACCGCGCTCGAGCCGAAAGACGTTGTTGCCGGCTGGCGCCACAAACGATACCAGGCGCAACGAATCAGTGGGCGCCAACGACCGCGGCGGCTCGAGCTGCCATGCCGGGAAGTAGAAGCGCCGCAACACGACGGCCGTCCGGGTGTCCGCATCCACCTCGATGCGCATCGTGCCGAATCCGCCCTGCTCGGCCTGGCAAAGACGAGGTCGGGGCAGGCAGGCGATTACCGGCAGGTTCTCCACCGGCCCAAGGCTCACATCGTCGAAAGCTGTGTCCGGCTGCTGTGGGTATCCCGCGGGCAGGTATTCCTTGACCTCTTCTCTCGGTGGAAGCGCAATGCCGGCTAATGCGGTGTCGATGCGAACAACGATGCCAGCGATCATGACGCTGAAGCCGGAAGCGAGTGCAAGGAGGGCCGCCGCAAAAAGCAGTCGCATCGAACGACCGACTGTTCTCCATGGCAGGAGACTGAGTGCCGTGATGGCGGAAAATTCCACGACGATCAGAAGGCGCCAAGGAAACTGCACCTTGGAAACCATGGGCACGATGTCCCAGAACCAGGGCACAAGACCGGATAGAAGCAGAAGACTGGCCAGGCACAATAGCGCCCAGAAGACAGCCGACTGGCGGCCGGCGTCAGCTTTGTGGCGAAGCACGCCGGAAACGACGCCGACTGCAGCGAGAGCCCACGCCACCGCAATCGAATCGAGCATCAACATGAAGTCGGGTTTTCGACTGACGTCCTGCAGCGGGATGAGAAACCATCTTTGGACGCTGTAGGCTGGTATCCAAAGATGCTCGGCAGAGATGGTGTCCTGCATAAGCAGTGCCGGCATCAAATAGATCGCAGCGAGGCCCAGGCCCAAAGCTCCGGCTGCGGCGGATCGCAGGAGGACGCTCGCCGCACCGCGCCGGTCACCGGCATACCAGGCATGGAACAGTACGTACGCAGGCAACGCGGTCACGGATATGAGCAGAGCCGTCGGGAGATGCGACATCGCAAGTGCCGCATATGAGATGGCAAGAAGGATACTCCCGCCGTGCGCCTTTCCGGCGATGCGGCGGACGCCAAGCATCACCAACGGCAGGACGGCATAGGCGGTAAATTCGGCATAAGAACCGCGTATGTAGTGATCGAGCAGGTGATAGGGCGCGGCCATGTAGGCGAGAGCGCCGAGCAACGCGATCCGTCGATCGGCCATCGAACGCAGCCACAAGTACATTGCCCAGCCGGAGGCCAAGAGCAGCAGCGCCCATGCGATCGATAACCGATAGGAGACAGACAGCAGATTGCCTGTGATGACGCTCAGGAGAGCATCTATCCAGAAGGGCAGCGGCGGATAGAAATAGAAAGTCGGCGCTCCAAGTCCGTCAAAGGACGCCGGCATCCACCGTGGATAGAATATGCCGGCGCGAAATTGCGCGGAGAATTGTTCGGCCCAAAACAGATTTTGCCCGGAGCTGTGGCTGAACATCGTGCCTAGGAGCAGGGAAGGCGCAAGCAGTGCCGCGGCCGCCATTGCCAATACACAGGCTACGCGTAGCTGCAACTCTAGTCCGCCACCTGCCTTTGCGCGGTGCGGTCGGGCGTCAGGCTGTAGGTCGTGAAGCACCTGTTCAGCGGGTCGGCCGCCGTAAATAGTCGGCAACTGATTTCTCCGTGAGAGCAACTATACATACCGCCCCAAGTGGCGCCCGATTGCTCGTTTGCATCTTTCGTATGGCCAAGCCGGGCACACAGGCGTCGTGGCATCCTGCCGGTCAATGGATTCGACGAAGCCACTGGACACCTGTGACGCGGTGCTGCTCGCCGCTTCCGTCCTGATAGCCGTCCTCGGCACCTTGCAGAAATGCTGCTGGTGAATGACGGTGCGCTCTGCTGCCGAGTTCAGAACGAACCAATCCTGACTGCCGGACGGCAGAGCCATAAAAATTGCTCCGGGGATCAGCCGCCGGAAATGCTCGGCCTTCTGATTTCTCCCGAAGGCTCAACTATTATCTCAAGGCCCACGTGGTTCCAATCGACCGGTGATCAATGATTTGTATCTTTCGTGGCCTGAAGAGGCTCGCCATGCCACAGCAGCCCAAGCCAGCAGCAGCACGAGCGACAGCCCTGAGATCGCCCACCCGATCCTCTCCGCAGATGGCGCTACGCGCTGCAAGCGAAAGGTGTGGCGGCCGGACGGTGCAGTGAATACGACCAGCCGCAATGGATCGGTCGCTACCACGGGCAGGGAAGGATCGAGACGCCACAGAGGATAATAGAATCGACGCAGAACGATCTCGGTGGGGCTATCGGCATCGACGTCGATCTGCAATTCGTCGAACGTCGTGGGGCTCGCGCTGCAGAGGCGCGGTTCGGGCGTGCAGGCGATGACCGGCACGTCCTTGAGCGGCTCCAGGCCAAGGTCGGCATAGCCCCCCTTCGGATCCTGAGGGAAGCCGGCAGGTTCGAACTGCTTGAGCTCCGCCGGCACCTCCCGCTGCGCGACCGACGCACCGACGCGTTGGCTGACGCCGCTCGACAGGGCAACTACCGAAGGAATGACGGCAAGGATAGCCGCGATGAAGACGTACCTCGCGAGCCGGAAGCGAACCGGCCAGGGTATCAGGCAGAGAGCCGTTATGACGGCAAACTCGACGACCACCATGAGGCGCCAGGGGAACTGCACCTTGGCGACGAACGGCATCTGCCAGAACCACGGCGGGATGCCGGCGATAAGCAAGAGACAAACAATGCCCACGCATGCCCAGAAGGCCGTCTCGGATCGCCATCGCCCTCCTGCCGATGCGCCAGCCTGGACAAGCACGATCAATACGCCAATCGCGGCGATGGCGTAGGCCACCGCAGCCCATGCAATGACCAGCATCATGTCGATTGGCGGAGGCCAGCGATCCGCAGCCAGCAGGAACCACCGGTCGACGTGATAATAGGATATCCAGAAGGTATCGACCGGAATCCAGCTCTGCAGGCTGAGCGCCGGAACCAGATAGATCGATGCGAGCCCAAGCCCCAACGCGCCGCCGAGCCCGCAGCGGACGAAGAAGCCAAGCGCGCGCCCGGGCGTGCCGAGCGTCCAGCCGCGATAGAGCACGTAGAGCGGCAGTACTGTCAGCGAGATGAGAAGCGCGGTCGGCAGATGAACCATCGGCAGCATTGCATAGGCCAATGCGAGCAGGACCGGCGCCAACCGCCTTCCATCGGCAATTCGCCGGATCGAGAGCGCAAGCAGCGGCAGCACGACGTAGGCGGCGAGCTCGGCGAAGGCGCCTCGGTAGTAGTGATCGAGCAGATGATACGGCGCCACCAAATAGCCGACGGCGCCGTAGAGCGCGACGCACGGCGACGAGGCTTCCACCTTCAGCCATGCATGCATGGTCAGTCCCGATGCCCACAACAACACCAGCGTGGAGAACGACAGGCGATATGAGACCGAAGGCACATTGAACATCGCCACGCTCAGCAGCGCGTCGACCCAGAAGGCGATCGGCGGGTAGAAATAGAAGGTCGGGCTGCCCAGACCGTCAAAGGATTGGGGCAGCCAGCGAGGATAAAGGACGCCGGCCCGGAACTGATCGGCGAATTGTTCCGCCCACGTGAGGTTCTGGGGCGAACTGTGCGAAATCATCGTGCCGACCAGCAGGGACGGCGCCAGCAACAGCGCCGACACGGCCAGAAGGACCAGTGCCGGGCGACAGCGAACCAAGTCTAGTCCGCCGCCTGCCTTTGCGCGGTGCGGTCGGGCGTAAGGCTGTAAGTCGTGAATCGCTTGTTGAGCGATGGCATCGGGCAGGCTTCAAGATGCCCTTCGCCCGGCCGCATTAGGATCATGGCCGTGGTCGCCGTCCTCACGCCGCGCGTGTTGAGGCGTGGCGGCCGGCACACCGACCAGGGCGAGTTCCAGTCGTCGAAGAAGGCCTCGCGGAAATCATCGAGCGTGAGCTTGCCGCGTTTTGGTGAAAGCCGGTCGCGCACGCGCTTGTCGCGATAGATCGAGCACGGCGTCTCGGTCAATCCGGTGTCCTTCACCTTGGCGCGCGCCGAATCGGCGATCCAGTGGTTGGCATGGACATAGAGGCCGCGATCGGGCGCCAGCCAGAACGTGTCGTCGGGCGCGCATTCGAAGCCGAAGGCCTCGCCACCGCCGCCAGAGGACGTTGCGTGGCTGACCGCCATGTGGTTGGAGCCGAGCTTTGGCGTCGACATGATGGTCTGCACGGCATTGGCGAGCCAGGCACTCTCCAGCACCTTGCGGCGGATGAAAGGCAGCGGCACGCCCGGGCCGCGCGTGTAGTCGCGGTCGCATTGCAGGGCATTGGCCGTGAGCCCGATGCCGGCCGAGTTCAGGCCCGAGCGGGCGAGGCCGCCTGCTTCGGTGAAGGTCAGGATGTCGGGACCATCATCGCGATGGATGCGCAGCACCACGCCGGTCTCGGCGCACTCGGCGCGCCAGTCCCAGTTCTGGCCATGCAGCAGCACGCCATCGGCGCTGGCTTCGGGCAGGGCCAGGGCCGCCGTACAGCCGTCGGGTACCTGTTTCGCCTCCTGCTCCTGGCGTGCCGCCGCCACCATCTCGGTGCGGGCGTTCATCAGCACCACGGCGGCGAACGGCTCGTTCGCGCCCTCGGCAATGCCGCGCATCTCCTCGACGTAGGTCGGATCGAACTTCTCGATCGACGGCACCAGCGCCTCGGCGCGGCGCTCGAGCTCGGCCCAGTCGACGCCGCTCTTCAGCAGCGATTCGGCATACATCTTGGCGCCGCTCCGCAGTCGGTCGGCAGCGGCCTTGCCGTGGGTGCGGCCGCGCTCGCGCGGACTGCCGGAAAGATCGATCAGGGGAAACGGTGCGTAGTCGGCCATTGGCGCCTCGCTTTCAGAAGGGTTTTAGCACCGCCAGGAACACGATGGCGATCATCAGCACCGTCGGCACCTCGTTCCACCAGCGATAGTACGTTGCCGGCCTCGTGTTCCTGTCTGCCGCGAAGTCCTTGCGCCAGCGCGCATAGAGGTGGTGGATCAGGGTAAGGCCCGCGACCAGCGAGAATTTCACCTGCCACCAGCCGGCATGCCACCAGTCGCCGCGCCAGGCCAATGCCAGGCCGAAGATCCAGACCAGGATCAACGCCGGGTTCATGATGCCGCGCAGCAGGCGGCGCTCCATGATCTTGAAGGTCTCGCTCTGCGTAGAACCTTTCTCGGCATCGGCATGATAGACGAACAGGCGCGGCAGGTAGAGCAGGCCCGCCATCCAGGCAATGACGGCGACGATGTGCAGGGCCTTCAGGACCTCATAAAGCATCGCGCACCAGCCTCGCGAGACCCGCGATGAACAGCGGATGGGTGCCGACTGTCGGCACGCGAACGTAGGCCGGCACCCCGACCTTGTCGGCGAGATGGCGATACTCGATGTCGAGCTCGACCAGGGTCTCGGAATGTTCCGACACGAAAGACAACGGGTAGAGCACGACCGAGACCTTGTCGGCGCCGGCGCGCGCGATCTCGGCATCGGTCGATGGCCCGATCCATTTCAGCGGACCGACGCGACTTTGATAGCAGACCGACCAGTCGAGGTCGCCGACCGCATCGGCGATGGCCTTGGCCGTCTGCTCGACCTGGCCCTGATAGGGATCGCCCGCCTTGATCACGCGCTCCGGCAGGCCGTGCGCCGAGAACAGCACGCGATGGGGCACATTGCCGACCTGTGCCAGGCCTTCCTTCAGCAACGCGACCGACGCTGCGATAAAACCCGGCTCGGTCGGATAGTCCTTCACGACCTTGATCGGCACCTTGAACTTCGCCGTGTCGTTCCACGCCTTGAACGAGGACTCCGTGGTCGCGGTCGAGAACTGCGGATAGAGCGGCAGCAGCACGATACGGTCGGGCTTGAAGCGCTCGACCGAGCGCACGACCGCCTCGGTCATGGGATGCCAGTAGCGCATGCAGACATAGCCGCGCCATTCATGCTCGCCGCCCAGCGCTTCTTCCAGTGCACGAGCCTGTGCTTCGGTCTGGCCCAGGATGGGCGAGGAGCCGCCGATCTTGTCGTAGATCGCCCGCGCCGTCGGCGCACGCCGGCGCGCCAGAAAGTTCGCTAACGGGTCGCGAATGAACCCGGGCACGCGCAGGATCGCGGGATCGCCGAACAGGTTGCGCAGGAAAGGCTGCACGGCTTCGAGCGAATCGGGCCCGCCGAGATTGAACAGGATGATCGCGATCTTCACGAGACGCCCGTCATGAGGTGGAGGGCTTCCAGCTGCGCACGATCTCGACCAACTGCGCGACATGCTCGGGCGGCGTCTGTGGCACGACGCCATGGCCCAGATTGAACACGAACGGGCCGTGGCCCAGCTTGTCGAGGATGCGCGTGGCTTCGCGCTCGAGCGCCGCGCCGCCTGCCACCAGCATCAGCGGATCGAGATTGCCCTGCAGGCAGATATGCGGCTGCAGCTCGCGCGCCGCCCAATGGGCGCCGATGCCGGTGTCGATCGACAGGGCGGCAAAAGCATCGTTGCGGCGATACATCAGGGTCGCCGGCCCGACGGCGCGCGGAAAGGCGATGATCGGCGTCTTCGGGTGCCGCGCATGCACGACATGGGCGATGCGCACCATCGGCTCGAGCGACCAGCCGAAGAGCTGCTCCTCGGGCAGCACGCCTGCCCAGGAATCGAAGAGCTGCACGGCATCGGCGCCGGCGTCGATCTGGTTGACCAGATGATCGACCACGGCATCGACCAGAAGGTCGATCAGCAGGCCGAAGGAATCGGGATGGCGATAGGCCCAGCCCTTCACCTTGGCGAAGTCGCGGCTGCCGCCGCCCTCGATCATGTAGCAGGCGAGCGTGAAGGGCGCGCCGGCGAAGCCCAGCAGCGCCGTCTCGCGCGGCAGTGCAGCCCGGGTTCGTCGGATCGCCTCATACACCGGCGCCAACGTCTCGGGCAGCCGCGCCCGGCTGAGCCTGGCGAAGTCGGCCGGATCGGTCAGCGCCTCGAGCTTGGGACCTTCGCCTTCCTCGAACCAAACCTTCTGGCCGAGCGCATCGGGCACCACGAGGATGTCGGAAAAGATGATCGCAGCGTCGAGCCCGAAGCGGCGCACCGGCTGCAGGGTGACCTCGACCGCCTTGTCGGGCGTGTAGCAGAAATCGAGGAACGACTTCGTCGTCGCCCGGACGGCGCGATACTCCGGCAGATAGCGCCCGGCCTGGCGCATCAGCCAGACCGGCGGCGTCGGAAAGCGCGTCCCTGCCAGGGTCTGGAGGAACTTCCCTGCGCTCAAGCTCTCATCCTCATGCCTTCCCTCTTACTCTTTCATAATAGGTAGTAGGAGTAGTTGAGGGTGTGGCACATGGGGATGCGCCTTATTGGCCAGCCTTCCCCAGCCTGCTGTGGATCGGCCAGCATCGATTCGACGGGCTTTTACGGGCGGATTCACGATTCGCAGGCCATTCCTGCCGGTTTGTCCGCAAGGGATGGCGCGCGGCATCGGCTGGGCGAGTCGTGTCCCGAATCGGCAGTGTCCAGGAGAGTCCACCGGCTATCCCCGTCTTCCCATGAGCAATCCTGCATTTCTCCCCGGGTCGCTGTGGGGTAAAAAAGACCGTGGCCAACCGAAATTTCCATGTCCATCTCGTATCCGATTCGACCGGTGAGACGGTATCGAGCGTAGCACGCGCCTGCCTGGTGCAATACGAGGGCGTGTTCGTGCAGGAGCATGTCTGGTCGCTGGTGCGCACCAAGGGCCAGATGGACAAGGTCATGCAGGCGGTCGAACGCGACCGAGGGCCGGTGCTCTATACGCTGGTCGATCCCGAATTGCGCGACCTGGTGCGCGATCACTGCCGGCGCCTGCAACTGCCGTGCGTCGGCGTGCTCGACCAGGCGATGAGCGTGCTCGCCGTCCACTTCCATTCCAAGAGCGAGCAATGGCCGGGCCGCCAGCACCAGCTCGACGAAGGCTATTTCGACCGCATCGACGCCATGCATTACACGCTGGCGCATGATGACGGCCAGTCGACCCACGACCTGGAGGATGCCGACGTCATCCTGGTCGGCCCGTCGCGCACCTCCAAGACGCCGACCTGCGTCTATCTCGCCAATCGCGGCGTGCGCGCGGCCAACGTGCCGCTGGTGCCGCTGGTCGATCAGCCGTCGGCGCTCGAAAACGCCAAGCGGCCTCTGATCGTCGGGCTGATAACCGATCCGGAGCGGCTGGTGCAGATCCGGGTCAATCGCCTGCGCCTGCTGCAGCAGAACACCGAGACCGACTACACCGACATGGACAACGTCCAGCGCGAGATCCAGGAAGCGCGCCGTCTCTATGCCCGTCGCAAGTGGGCGACCATCGACGTCACGCGCCGCTCCATCGAGGAGACGGCGGCGGCGATCCTGCAGATGCTTGCGGTGCGCCGCGAGCAGCGTTTGCAGGCAACAGAATAGAGAGCGACACGCACAGGGAGGCGATCATGCGTTTTCGTCATCCTCGGTTTGGCGTTGTAGTTGGTCTGATTTTTGCTGCTTCGAGCGTACACGCCGCGAATGGCATCGATGTCACGCGCGGCCAGGATGCCATGGTGTTCGGCAATTGCGTGCCGAGCCTCGTGGTCGAGAACAACTCGATGGAGATCATCGACTACCTGCAGGTCGACGTCGCCGTCGCCCTGGCGAACGGCCAGGAGCGCGTCATCGAGCTGAAGTCGGCATACCGGGAAGGCGTGCTGCATCCAATCGGGGTCGGAGGGAGAGCGGTCTTGCAACAACATCTCGATACATCGAAAGCGCTGGGCGTCGGCTGCGGCGACCTGAAGGCGCGCCGCGTCGTGCGCACCATTTGCGAGGCCGAAGGCGGCACGTCGTGCGCCTCGTCGGTGTCGGTGCAGCCATGATCCGGAGGAGGACTCTCGTCGGCGCGGCCGGCGCTTCGCTGCTCGCCGCTCCCGCTCTTGGACAGGGCGCTTTTCCCAACAAGCCGCTGAAGGTGGTCGTGCCCTATCCGCCGGGCGGCGGCACCGACGGCCTCGGCCGCATCACCTGCCAGTTCCTGTCCGAGAAGCTCGGCCAGCCGATCGTGGTCCAGAATATCGGCGGTGCCTCGGGCACGGTGGGGTCGGACACGATCAGGCGGGCCGATCCCGACGGCTACTCGCTGCTGTTCAATGCCAGCCTGTTCGTGCTGGGCAAGGCGGTCGCACCGACCTGCCCCTACGATCCGGTGACGGACTTCCGGCCGATCGCCCAGGCAGGCGAGGCGCCGCTGGTGCTGCTGTGCGCCAACAGCGTGCCGGGCACCGACTATGCCAGCACCATGGAGGCGATCGGGAAGGAGCCGAAGAAGTACTTCTTTGCCCTGTCGTCCGGTGGCTCGGCCGGCCATATCGCGACCTTGGCGTTCCTGAAGAAGACCGGCTTGCCGCTCGACACCATCCTCTACAAGGGTACGGCGCCGGCCAACGCCGACATCGTGGCGGGCAACGTCCAGCTCTTCATGGATCCCTGGACGGCGCTGCTGCCGCTCGCCACGTCGGGCCGCGCGCGCGGGCTGTTCGTGACCTCCAAGGAGCGCACCAAGCTCGCGCCCAACATCCCGACCTCAAACGAGGTCGGCCTGAAGGACTTCAACATCAGCTCCTGGTACGGCCTGTGGGCGCCCAAGGACACGCCCGATCCGATCGTCGACAGGCTCGCCAGCGCGATGGCGGAGGTCTCCAAGGATCCCGGCTTCCTCGAGAAGACCACGTCGCTCGGCATCGTGCCGACGGCGCGCGGACCCAAGGACTTCGCCGCCTTCATCAAGACCGAGGTCGAGGTGAACACGTCGCTCCTGAAGGAGTCGGGCTTCAAGCCGGAGTAGCAGCGCTCGACTGGCGTTGTCGGCTTGACGTGAAACCGTACGGTCTGTACGGTCCGATATGAGCCGCGTTGTCCGCAAAGGCGCTGAAGAAGCGCGCAGCCAGCTTCCGGACCTGCTTATTGCTGCCGAGAAAGGCCGCTCGACGATCATCACTCGCCATGGCCGGCCGGTCGCGGCTTTGGTACCGATCGATGCTTATGGCTCGGCCGTTCGCCAGGAGCCGTTGTTGCCCCTGGCGGGGTCAGGTCGGGGATTGTGGGGCAAGGACAGTTCCCGGACCATCCACAAGCTGCGCGACGAATGGGAGCGGTAGGAATCGATGATTTGCCGGACAGGGCCCTTCTCCTGGTCGATTCTGCGCCCGTCATCTATTTCCTTGAAGGGCACCCGAAGTACGGTCCGTATTTTCGGCCACTGTTCGAGGCGCATGCGGCTGGCAGGGTGAGATTCGCCGTCACCACCATCACTGTTTGCAAAGTTCTGACAGGCCCATTCCGGTCGAGCGACGAAGCAACCGCCCGGCGCTATCGCGCAGTGCTCGACTCCTGGCAAGTCGTCGACCTCGATGCCGACATTGCAGAGAGCGCAGCGCGCCTGAGGACATCGCTCCGATTGAAGTTGCCAGATGCGGTTCAGGCCGCAAGCGCCCTGGCGATAAATGCGGCAGCCCTTGTCACGCATGACCGCGACTTCTCACGGGTACGGTCGCTTCGAGTCATCTCATGATCTCACAGAGTGATTCGCCGAAATCTGATAGTGATCGTCAACGCTCTGATCGATGACAGCCCTAAGAAGAGCCACATCATCGAAATGACGAGACCCAGATAACTGAACGGCTTTTCGTATTTCCCGAAAGCGATTCGGAAGATGAAATAGGCCGACATCAGCAGAAAGACGAGATAGTTCGCGGCTTGTACCGTAGCCAACCAGGGTAGAGGACATCGAGCAGCAACGATGGCCCCTGTATAGCCAACCGGTCGATTGGCGGTATAGCCAGGACGATACGGGCGACAAGCGTCACAGGCAGGGAACTTGGGACGAGCGCCCACTCCGTTACTGACGCGGGTCCGAGATGGATGAGAAGTACGGCGTCCATCGAACGGCAATGGCTGGCCTACACCGGCAACCTACTCCGCCGCCTTCGGCACCGGCTCGAACCTCGCGTCGAAGTCGCGGATGGATTTTTCGACGGTGTCGGCGACCTGCTTCAGCTTCTCCTGGTTCACGACCTTCAGGCCGAACAGGTCCTTCACGTAGAAGACGTCGACGGCGCGTTCCCCATAGGTGGTGATGTGAGCCGAGGCGATCTGCAGGTTCATGCGCGTCAGCGCGCGCGTCACGACATGCAGGAAGCCCGGACGGTCGCGGCCGTTGACCTCGATCACGGTGAACGTGTCGGAGGCGTTGTTGTCGATCAGCACGCGCGGCTCGACGGTGAAGACGCGGTCGCGTTTTGGCCACGACGAGCGTTGGCTGTCGAGCTCGCGCTGTATGTCGAGACGATTGGAGAGCGCGATCTCGACGCGGGCGGCCAGCCGCGCCAGTCGCTGCGGGCCGTCGAACGGCTTGCCCTCGAGGTCTTGGATCCAGAACGTGTCGAGCGCCATGCCGTTGGCCAGGGTGAAGATCTTGGCGTCGACGATGTTGGCGCCGCTGATCGCCATGGCGCCGGCCAGGCGGGCGAACAGGCCGTGCGTGTCGAGGGTGTAGATCGTCACCTCGGTGACCGAGCGCTCGCTGTCGATGCGATGTTCGATGGCGAGCGGCTGATGCTCGCGCTCGGCGCGGCGGACAAGCTCGGCCTGGCGCGCCAGGGTGTCGGGATCGAACGACAGCCAATAGGGCGCGTAACCACGCGCGAAATGCTCTTCGCGTTCGGCATCGGTCCAGCTCGCCAGGCGCTTGGCGACTTCGGCCTGGATCTGCTTGATGCGCTCGCCGCGGCCGCCCGACAGCGTGCCGCCCGACAGGACCTGCTCGGTGGCGTAGTAGAGCTGGCGCAGCAGGGCCGCCTTCCAGCCGTTCCACACGGTGGGTCCGACGGCGCGGATGTCGCACACTGTCAACACCAGCAGGAGCCGCAGGCGTTGCGGCGATTGCACCAGGGCGGCGAAGGTGTCGATGGTCTTGGGATCCATCAGGTCGCGCTGGAAGGCGATGCCCGACATGGCGAGGTGGTAGCGCACCAGCCACGACACTGTCTCGGTCTCGGCGGCGCTGAGCCCCAGCCGCGGCCCGAGCTGCAGCGCCACGTCGGCGCCCAGCACAGAATGATCGCCGCCGCGGCCCTTGGCGATGTCGTGCAGCAGCACCGCGAGATAGAGCACCGGCCGCGACAGGATCTTGTGCACCACCTCGGCCGACACCGGATGGTCCTCTTTCAGGGTGCCGTTCTCGATGCGCGAGAGGATGCCGATCGCCCGGATGGTGTGCTCGTCGACCGTGTAGGTGTGATACATGTCGTGCTGCGTCTGGGCGACGACGCGGCCGAAATCGGGAATGAAGCGGC
>JAEZHS010000253.1 GCA_023436825.1 Pseudomonadota bacterium
CCGGCGCGCGGCCGCCCCCCCCCCCCCCCCCCCCGCGGCTCGCCTTGCTCTCCGTGCTGGCCGCAATCGCACTTTCCGCGCCTGCCGGGCGGGCGATGGCTCAGGCGTCGCCCGCCATCAGCGGCAACCCCTCGGCGACGGACTATTCGGTGGTCGGTACCGGCTGGCTCGGCCGCACGCTCGGCCTCAAAGACGAATGGGGCATCAAGCTGGGCGGTCTTTGGCTCGCCGACACCAACGTCGTGGCCGCCGGCGGCGCCCAACCCGGCGGCTGGACCAACAACCAGGCGCTGTTCATCGGCCTCGCCGTCGATGCCGACAAGCTCGTCGGCTGGCAGGGCGCATCGTTCGGCTTCCAGTTCCTGCAATTCAACGGTGGCGAGACCAATGAGCAGGCCGGCAGCATCGCCGGCTACAACAGCATCGTCGGCGCGCCACCGTTGAATAGAACCGAAATCCTCGAAGCCTACTATCTGCAGGAGATGAAGAAGGACGTGCTGTCGATGCGGATCGGCCGCATCATACCGAGCTACGACTTCGGCAACGTCTTGCGCCCGGTCGCCCTTTCCGACAACCACCAAAACATCCCGGCGATCAGCGGCCTGTTGTGGACGCCGATCTTCGTCAACGCCTCGATGATCGGCGCGATGATGGGCTACTACAACCCGGCCAACGGCGTGACCGTCAACTTCACGCCGACGAAATCCTTCTACGTCAATCTCGGCGTCTATGACGGCAACCGCGCGCGCGGCGTCCAGACGGGCATCAACCCGCCGATGTTCAACGGCTACTGGTTCAACATCGCCGAGGTGGGCGTCAACTGGCTGCTGGGCGAGGACAATCATCCGGGACAGTTCGGCGTCGGCCTGTGGCGGCAAACCGGCGTCCTGTCGCACGGCGGCATCACCGAGGACGGTACCGGCGGTTTCTACCTCTTCGGTTCACAGCGAGTCGCATATCGCGTCAACCCGAGCGTGCCGACCTCGTCGGTCTCAGTGTTCTATCAGGTCGGCGCGAACGCTTCGCAGACGTTGCCGATCACCCAGTACTACGGCGCCGGCATCACCGGCTTCGGATTGATCGGCGAACGGGCCAGCGATTCGATCGGCCTCGGCGTGGGACTGTCCATGCTGAGCCAGAACATATTCCAGCGGTCCAGCGAGCTGATGCTCCAGGCGTATTATCAGGCTCGCCTGTTCGCATCGATCTTTATGCAACCGACAGTTACATATATCCCGACGCCGGGCCTGTCGCCGACCTTGCCCGGCGCGCTGGCGACGACGCTGCGGCTCACCGTGCTGTTCTGACGTTTGACCATCGTAACCACTGGAACGGCCATGGGGCCAGAAGATGGAGGCAGGATGAAAAGAGCATTGTTGGGGCTGACCGCGAGCGTTCTCGCGGCCGGCCTTGCCACAGGGACGACGTCGGCGCAGACGCCGGCCAACCTTCCGGACTATCTCGCCAACATCTCGGGCAACACGGCGTCCAATCCGAGCGACATCGCCACACGCGATATCCTGCAACTCGATATCGGCATGTTCTCGCTCTACGACAGGGCCTCGAACATCTATCGCCGCAACATCCTGGCCAAGCATCCCATCATCCTGGCCATGTTCACCAACGAGGGCGGCCGGCTGATGCTCTTCCGGCCCGGCCAGGCCCCGATCGACGCGCCCAAGGTGCCCAAGGTCTACCAGATCCTGAAGTCGACCGGGCACAGCAGCATGGCGCTCAGCCAGGTCGTCATCCCGTCGGTCAACAATCCGGCCGACAAGCGCTGGATCGCGCCGATGGCGGCGTATCGCACGCAGATGAAGACCGCGCTCGACGGCCTCGACGCCAGCAACGACATCCAGGCCGACTGGAAGCCGGCGGTGAAGGAGATCCTCGCCAACAACGTCGCCTACATGGACGATTGCCTGGCCAAGGGCGTGGTAACGCTCGAGCCGCTGCTCGCCTTCGCCAAGAAGCAGGCGCCCAACATCAAGCTGATCATCAACTGGGCGGCCGCGACCCAGGTCAAGCACTGGATGGGCGTGATGGACGAGTGGTCGAAGATGCTCGGACCCGACATGGACAAGACCTATGCGGCGTCGAACACGATCTACGTGGCGCGCCAGAACAACGTCCTGTTCTCGGTGCTCGCCCAGTATTTCGGCCCCGAAGCGATCAACGACCGGCTGATGCTGATCGAGACGATGGGCTTCACCACGACGCCCGAGGACATGCTGACGGCGATGACCCGCATCATCGGCGACCGCTCGGTCGGCGAGCTGTTCTTCGGCAACTACAAGATCATGGACTTCGAGCTGATGGGAGGCGACGGCCGCAAAACCATCATCTCCGAGATGCAGCGCCGCGGTAAGCAGCCCTTCCTGCCGCCCGCCGTGCCGTTCGGCTCCAAGCAGTGGCCGACCCTGATCACGACGGGCCCCGGACCGACGTCGCTCGACGACCTGAAGTAGGAGCTGACTGTCACCCCGAGCGTAAGCGAGGGGCCTTTGGGCAACCCGAAAGGTCCCTCGCTCCGCTCGGGATGACATCAAGGTTGAAGGAGGCATGGCATGAATCTCAATACGATCGTCGAAGTGAAGCGGCCGAAGTCGTTCGAGGAGATCGAATGGCGCGACGGCCATGCCTTCCTGGGCGGCGGGACGTGGCTGTTCTCCGAACCGCAGGTCAGCACCGACACGCTGGTCGACCTCCACGAACTCGGCTGGCCCGCGCTCACCATCAAGCCCGAGGGGCTCGAGATCGCGGCGACCTGCAAGATCGTCGAGTTGCACGACTTCAAGGGTCCGCCCGAGTGGAAAGCCGTGCCGCTGTTCGACAAGGCAATCGACTGCTTCCTGATGTCGTTCAAGATCTGGAACGCGGCGACCGTGGGTGGCAACATCGTGATGTCGCTGCCGGCGGGCGCCATGATCTCGCTCACCGCGGCGCTCGAGGGCGTCTGCACCCTGTGGCCGCAGGACGGCAAGCCGCGAGAGGTGCCGATCGTCGACTTCGTCACCGGCATGCATACCAACGTCCTGCAGAAGGGCGAGGTCCTGCGCTCGATCCTTCTGCCGGCCTCGGCGCTCACCAGGCGCTTCGCCATCCGGCAGGTATCCCTCACCCACTTCGGCCGCTCGGCGGCGCTGATCATCGCTACGGTCAAGGACAACGGCGAGGACTTCCTGCTGACGGTGAGCGCCGCCACGCCGCGGCCGGTGCACATCCGCTTCAGGAAGACGCCGTCGGCCGCCGAGCTGCGCCAGGCGATCGACGAGCGCCTGCCGCCGGACGCCTGGTTCAACGACGTCCACGGATCGGCGCCGTACAAGCGCCACGTCACCCACTATCTGGCCGAACAGATTCGCGCGGAGCTGTCATGAGCAAGTACGAGGTCAATGGCCGCCTGTACTCGGCGGAGCCCAGGCCGGGCCAATGCCTGCGCACCTTCCTGCGCGACCTGGAAGTGTTCGGCGTCAAGAAGGGCTGCGACGCCGGCGACTGCGGCGCCTGCACGGTGTGGCTGGACGGCACGCCCTTCCACTCCTGCCTGGTGCCGGCGTTCCGCGGCGAGGGCAGGAAGATCACCACCATCGAGGGCCTGTCGCAGAACGGCAAGCTGCATCCCATCCAGCAGGCCTTCCATGATGCCCAGGCCTTCCAGTGCGGCTACTGCGCCGCCGGCATGATGATGACGACGGCCTCGGCCGCCTTCGATGACGCCCACAAGGCCGACCTGCCGCACGCGCTCAAGGGCAACATTTGCCGCTGCACCGGCTATCGCTCGATCGTCGACGCCCTGCACGGCAAGAAGAACATCGAGGACGACGTCGCCGGCAAGGCGCTGGGCGCCAGCCTGCCCAACCCCTTCACCGACGCCATCCTGACAGGCAAGGCGCACTACACGATGGACATCGCGATGACAGGCATGCTGCACCTCAAGGTGCTGCGTTCGCCGCATGCCCATGCGCGCCTCAAGAAGATCGACAAGAGCAAGGCACTCGCCGTGCCGGGAGTCGTGGCGGTCTACACCTGGGAGGACGTGCCGCGCCGGCTCTACAGCACGGCGCTGCAC
>JAEZHS010000424.1 GCA_023436825.1 Pseudomonadota bacterium
CCATGAAGGCGCGCGCCCGCGGCGCCGGCCAGGATGTCATCGATCTCGGCATGGGAACCCCCGACCTGCCGCCCGCTCCGCACATCGTCGCCAAGCTCGCCGAGGCCGCCGCCAATCCGCGCGCCCACGGCTACTCCGCCTCGCGCGGCATCCCCGGCCTGCGCAAGGCGCAGGCGGCGTACTATGCGCGCCGCTTCGGCGTCGAGCTCGATCCCGAGAGCGAGGTCATCGTCACCTTGGGCTCGAAGGAGGGCCTCGCCAATCTCGCCCAGGCCATCACGTCGCCTGGCGACATCGTGCTGGTGCCGAACCCCAGCTATCCCATCCATCCCTACGGCTTCATCATCGCCGGCGGCTCGGTGCGCCACATCCCGGTGCCCGGCAGCACGTCGCTCGGCGAGTTCATGCCGGCGCTCGAGCGCGCCGTGCGCCACACGGTGCCCAAGCCGATCGCGCTGGTGCTGAACTATCCGTCGAACCCGACGGCACAGGTTGTCGATCTCGACTTCTATGCAGCGATCGTCGACTTCTGCAAACGCCAGGGCATCTGGATCCTGAGCGATCTCGCCTATGCCGAGATCTATTTCGACGATGTGCCGCCGCCGTCGGTGCTGCAGGTGCCGGGCGCGCGCGACATCGCCGTCGAGTTCACCTCGATGAGCAAGACCTATTCGATGGCGGGCTGGCGCATCGGCTTCGCTGCCGGCAACAGGACGCTGATCCAGGCGCTGACGCGCATCAAGTCGTACCTCGACTACGGTGCCTTCACGCCGATCCAGGTCGCGGCGACGGCGGCGTTGAATGGCCCGCAGGAGTGCATCGTCGAGGCGCGCAACACGTACAAGGAGCGACGCGACGTGCTGATCGAAGGCCTGAGTGCCGCGGGCTGGAACCTGCCGGCGCCGTCGGCCAGCATGTTCGCCTGGGCGCCCATCCCCAAGGAATTCGCCGAGCTGGGCTCGCTCGCCTTCTCCAAGCTGCTGCTGACCCAGGCCAATGTCGCGGTCTCGCCCGGAATCGGCTTCGGCGAGCACGGCGACGCCCATGTCCGCATTGCGTTGGTCGAGAACAAGCATCGTATCCGCCAGGCGATTCGCAACATTCGCCAGGTGATGGCCGATCCCGGCCGCGCCATCGATCTCTACTTGCGCGGCGTGGGGGACAACATCACGCCATTGAAGGCTCGCGCCTGAGCGTAACCTGTCGTATCAGGCGACCCATGAAAGCTCCTCTCAGAATCGGCATTGCCGGCCTCGGCACCGTTGGCGCGGGCGTCGTCAAACTTTTGGCCGAGCATGGCCGGCTCCTGTCACTGCGCGGCGGGCGGCCGCTCAGGGTCGTCGCCGTCAGCGCGCGCAGCAAGGCGAAGAAGCGTGACATCGATGTCTCCGGCCTACGCTGGGAGCGCGATCCGATGGCGCTGGCGACCGCGCCGGACATCGATGTCGTCGTAGAACTCATAGGCGGATCCGGCGGCGTGGCGCGTCGTCTCGTGCAGACGGCACTGCGTTCGGGCAAGCACGTCGTGACCGCCAACAAGGCGCTGCTCGCCATGCACGGCACGGAGCTTGCGGCGTTGGCCGAGAAGAAGGGCCGCATGCTGTCGTTCGAGGCGGCGGTCGCGGGCGGCATCCCAATCATCAAGGCCTTGCGCGAGGGCCTGGTCGGCAATCGCGTGCGGCGCCTCTACGGCATCCTCAACGGCACCTGCAATTACATCCTGACGACCATGCGCGAGACCGGCCGCGACTTCGGCGCCGTGCTGGCCGAGGCGCAGGCGGCGGGCTACGCCGAGGCCGATCCCAGCTTCGACGTCGACGGCATCGACGCCGCGCACAAGCTCAGCGTTCTGACTGGCGCCGCGTTCGGCGCCAAGGTCAACTTCGCCGGTGTCCATGTCGAAGGCATCCGCCACGTCAGCGCGATGGACATCCAGTTTGCCGAGGAGCTGGGCTTTCGCATCAAGCTGCTGGGACTGGCACGCGAGACACGGTACGGAATCGAACAGCGCGTGCATCCCTGCATGGTGCCGCTGGCCGCACCGATTGCGCACATCGAGGGCGTGTTCAACGCCGTCGTGGTCGAGGGCGACTTCGTCGGCACCACCATGTTCCAGGGCCGCGGCGCGGGACAGGGGCCGACCGCCTCGGCCGTCGTCGCCGATCTGGTCGACGTGGCGCGCGGTCGCGAGATGCCGGCCTTCGTCGTGCCGGCCGAGCGGCTTGCCGACAAGAAGGTCTCGCCGATGGACCGCCATGAGGGAGCGTACTACATGCGCCTGATGGTGCAGGATAAGCCCGGCGTGATCGCATCGGTCTCGGGTGCGCTGGCCAAGGAGCGCATCTCGCTCGAGGCCATGCTGCAGCGCGGCCGCTCGGACGGCGCGGTGCCGGTCGTGCTGACCACGCACGAGACGGAAGAGGCGGCGATGCAGCGTGCGCTCACCCGCATCGCCAGGTTGGGCGCAGTGGCCGAGGAGCCCTGCGTCATCAGGATCGAGTCATTTTAGTTAGACGGCGCTAGAGAGATGCCGACGGAGGAGACGATGGCCAACGACGTGAAACTGGATCGCAATCTTGCGCTCGAGGTGGTGCGCGTCACCGAAGCCGCTGCCCTGGCCGCTTCCAAGCTGATGGGCCGTGGCGATGAGAAGAAGGCCGACCAGGCGGCCGTCGACGCCATGCGCACGACGCTCAACTCTCTCGCGATCGACGGCACGGTGGTGATTGGCGAGGGTGAGCGCGACGAGGCGCCGATGCTCTACATCGGCGAGAAGGTCGGGCTGAACCAGGCCGGCGCGCCCAAGATCGACATCGCCCTCGATCCGCTCGAGGGCACGACGATCACCGCCAAGGGCCTGCCCAATGCGCTGGCCGTCATTGCCATGGCCGAGCACGGCGGCTTCCTCAACGCGCCCGACGTCTATATGGACAAGATCGCCGTCGGCGGCGGCCTGCCCGAGGGCATCGTCGATCTCGACAAGAGCCCGGCCGAGAACCTGAAGGACCTGGCCAAGGCCAAGAAGGTCGAGGTCTCCGATCTCGTGGTCTGCATCCTCGACCGCCCCCGCCATGCCGAGCTCATCGGCAAGGTGCGCGAGGCGGGGGCGCGCATCATGCTGATCGGCGACGGCGACGTGTCGGGCGTGATCGCCACCTCGACCGGTGATTCGGGCATCGACATCTACATGGGGTCGGGCGGCGCGCCAGAGGGCGTGCTGGCGGCCGCGGCGCTGCGCGCCATCGGCGGCCAGATCCAGGGCCGCCTGCTGTTCCGCAACGACGACGAAAAGGCGCGCGCCCGCAAGTGGGGCATCACCGATCTCAACCGCAAGTACTCGATGCTGGACATGGCCAAGGGCGACGTGATGTTCGCCGCCACCGGCGTCACCTCGGGCTCGATGCTGAAGGGCGTGCGCCGCTTCGGCAATGGCGCGGAGACGCATTCGATCGTCATGCGGTCGAAGACCGGCACGGTGCGCTGGGTGTCTGCACATCACAATTTCACGATCAAGACTGGCCTGCCGAGCTGGGCTTGATCATCGTGGCGGCATGCGGGCCGGGCTTGCCGCCTGTGTGCTGACTCTTCTGGCCGCCACCTCTGCCGGGGCGGTCGAGGACGGCTGTCGCAAGTTCGACTGGCCGGTCAATCGAGAGATCGAGCTGTTCGACGAAGGCTTCTTCGCCGACGTTGAAAGCGAATCGGCGCTGCCCAAGGACGGCGCCTTCTCGATGCGGCTGAAGCCGGTCGCGCAGGTGATCTACACCGTGGCGCCCGAGCGCGGCCGTGACGACGGCTATGGCGGTGTCGTCACGCTGGAGTGGATCGGCGCCGGCCGCTACCAGGTGACGCTGTCGGGCGATGCCTGGGTCGATGCGGTTCAGAACGACGAGCGCCTGCCGATGCTCGCCTCGACCAGCCGCGACGACTGCCCCGGCATCCGCAGAAGCGTGCAGTTCGAGATCAAGAGCCTGCCGCTCACGTTGCAGTTCGGCGGCGTCATGGTGCGGCGGCTGAACGTCTCCGTGCTCCGCGTGCGGGAGACCGACAACTGGCGGCCGTAATCACCCTCGCTGGCGGCGCGGCCCCCAGTCGTGCTGGCAGTGCTGGCACTCCCGTTGCCCGCCCGAGTTATTGCGCCAAAAGGGTCCCTTTGGGGCGCAAAAACTCTGGTGCTCTTGTCGGGCGCTTTCAGTTATTGACAATAATAACCTGGGTGATTATCATCCGGTCGATGAGCCCACCCGACAACCCACAGAATCGCCCCGCTTGGCGCGGAAGCGGCGGCCCAACCGCTAGGGGCGGGACAGAGGGGTGGCGCAAAATGCGCAAAATCCCAGCCGGTTGCGCTGCCTGCAATGCTGGCGCCACGTCGCAAGAGAAAAGCCTTTCCCGAGGTGTGGAAGTTGCGGCGCATCCTTCTTCCGGGCCTTGCAATTTTGGCAATCGCAACCATTGTTCGAATGCGTGATCGCGGGCATTTGAGAAGCATCGAAAGTCATGGAGACAGCGATGTCCCAACCCTCTGGCCTCAGCATGCTCTGTCGATGCGGCGTCTGCCGCATGACCTGTCGGCTCTCCTGAGCCGAAGCCTTTAGTCGTCGAATTCCAGAGTAAGCACCGGCCCCTCCGCGAGGAGCGCAGGCCCGGAGGAGCGGAGCCATGCCTGAACGCATCCTGACCACCAAACGTCGTCGTCTTCTCGCCGCCGCCTCGGCGGTTCCCGTCCTGTCGGCCTTCGCCTCGGCGCGCGCCCAGAGCCCGCAGGACGTCGTGCTCACCAACGTCTCGTACGATCCGACGCGCGAGCTCTACAAGGCGATCAACGACGCCTTTGCCAGGCAATGGCAGGCCAGCACCGGCCAGAAAGTGACGGTGCGGGCGAGCCACGGCGGCTCGGGCAAGCAGGCGCGCTCGGTGATCGACGGCCTCGAGGCCGACGTGGTCACCCTGGCGCTGGCCGGCGACATCGACGCCATCGCCCGCGAGTCCAAGCGCCTGCCGGAGAACTGGCAGTCGCGACTCCCCAACAACTCGTCGCCTTACACCTCGACCATCGTGTTCGTGGTCCGCAAGGGCAATCCCAAGGCCATCAAGGACTGGCCCGATCTTGCGCGCCAAGGCGTGTCGGTGGTGACCCCGAACCCGAAGACCTCCGGCGGCGCGCGCTGGAACTATCTCGCTGCCTGGGCGTACGAACTCGACCGTGCGAAGGGCGATCAGGCGGCAGCGCGCAGGTTCGTCGAGGCAATCTATCGCAACGTGCCGGTGCTCGATTCGGGCGCGCGCGGCTCGACCACGACCTTCGCCCAGCGCGCCGTCGGCGATGTCTTCATTTCCTGGGAGAATGAGGCCTTCCTGATCCTGCAGGAGTTCGGCGCCGACAAGTTCGAGATCGTGGTGCCGCAGTTCTCGATCCTGGCCGAGCCGCCGGTCGCCCTTGTCGATATCAACGTCGACAAGCGCGGCACGCGCAAGGTGGCGCAGGCCTATCTCGATTTCCTCTATTCCCCGGCGGCACAGAAGATCATCGCCCATAACTTCTACCGACCGTCCAAGCCCGAGGCGGCTGATCCCGCCGACCTGGCGCGCTTCCCCAAGATCAAGCTGGTGACCATCGACCAGGTGTTCGGTGGCTGGACCAAGGCGCAGGCCGAGCATTTCGCCGACGGCGGCCAGTTCGACCAGATCTACAAGCCGTCGGGCAAAGCCGTGACGCGATGAGCGACGTCACCCTCAGCGGCTGGCTGCCGCGGATCCGCAAGCCAAGCGCCTTGCCCGGCTTCGGGCTGACGCTGGGTTTTGCCGTCACCTATCTGTCGCTGATCGTGCTGATCCCGCTCGCCGTGCTGGTGGCGCGCGCCGGCGAACTGGGGCTTCAGGGCATCTGGCGGGTCGCCACCACGCCGCGCGTGCTGGCGGCGCTCGAAGTGAGCTTCTTCATCTCGGCCGCCGCCGCGGTGGTCAACGCCGTGTTCGGCGTGATCGTGGCCTGGGTGCTGGTGCGCTACGAGTTCCCGGGCAAACGTCTGCTCGATGCGGCGGTCGACCTGCCGTTCGCGTTGCCGACCGCTGTGGCCGGCATCGCGCTCGCCGCGCTCTATGCCGAGAACGGCTGGATCGGCAGCCTGTTCGCGCCATGGGGCATCAAGATCGCCTTCACGCCGCTCGGCATCCTGGTCGCCCTGATCTTCATCGGCCTGCCGTTCGTCGTGCGCACGGTCCAACCGGTGCTCCAGGACTTGGACCGCGAGGTTGAGGAGGCCTCGGCGACGCTCGGCGCCACGCGGCGGCAGACCGTATTCCGCGTCGTGTTGCCGGGGCTCACGCCTGCGCTGTTGACCGGCGTGGCGCTCGCCTTCGCCCGTGCCGTCGGCGAGTACGGCTCGGTGATCTTCATCGCCGGCAACATGCCGTTCGTGTCCGAGATCGCGCCGCTCCTGATCGTCACCAAGCTAGAGGAGTTCGACTACGCGGGCGCCGCCGCCATCGCCACGGTGATGCTGGCGATCTCGTTCCTGACGCTGCTCGCCATCAACGGCCTGCAGGCCTTCAGCCGCCGCCGGTTCGGCCATGCGTAGCAGCGCGCTCAGCGAGGGCAGGGCGGTGCGCTGGACGCTGATCGTGCTGGCGGTCGGCTTCCTCGCGCTGTTCCTGGTGCTGCCGCTCCTCGCCGTGTTCTCCGAGGCTCTAAGGCGCGGCGTCGATACCTTCCTAGCCGCGTTCGACGAGCCCGACACCCGGGCCGCCATCGGACTGACCCTGCTGGTCGCCGCGATCGCCGTGCCGCTCAACCTCGTCTTCGGCATCGCCGCCGCCTGGGCGGTCGCGAAGTTCGAGTTCCCCGGCAAAAGCCTGCTGGTCACGCTGATCGATCTGCCGTTCTCGGTGTCTCCGGTCGTCTCCGGCCGGGTCTAGGTGCTTCTGTTCGGCGCCAAGGGCCTCTTGGGGCCGCTGATGGACGACTGGCAGTTCAAGATCATCTTCGCCGTGCCGGGCATCGTGCTGGCGACGATCTTCGTCACCTTCCCCTTCATCGCACGCGAACTGATCCCGCTGATGCAGGAGCAGGGCACGGCGGAGGAGGAGGCGGCACTGACGCTCGGCGCCTCGGGCTGGCGCACCTTCCTCACCGTCACCCTGCCCAACGTACGTTGGGCCCTGCTCTACGGCGTGCTGCTCTGCAACGCACGCGCCATGGGCGAATTCGGCGCGGTCTCGGTCGTGTCCGGGCATATCCGCGGACTGACCAACACCATGCCGCTCCACGTGGAGATCCTCTACAATGAATACAACTTCGTCGCTGCTTTCGCCGTCGCCTCGCTTCTGGCGGGACTCGCCCTCGTCACCCTGGGCGCCAAGTCCGTCCTCGAATGGCGATACGGCGACGGCCTCGCCCGCATCCACCGGCACTGACAGGCCCGCTGCGCTCGCCATCCGTGCCGAGGGATTGGCGAAATCCTTCGACGGCACGGTGGCGATCGAGCACGTCGATCTCGACGTCCAGCCCGGCGAGCTTCTGGCTCTGCTCGGGCCCTCGGGCTCGGGCAAGACGACGTTCCTGCGCCTGATTGCGGGCCTGGAGTTGCCGACCGCTGGCCGCGTCCTGTTCGGCGAGGAGGATGCCACCAGGCTCGCCGTGCGCGACCGGCGCGTCGGCTTCGTGTTCCAGCACTATGCGCTGTTCCGCCATCTCACCGTGGCGGAGAACATCGCCTACGGCCTGCGCGTGCGGCCGCGACGCACGCGGCCGTCCGACAAGGAGATCCGCCGGCGCGTCGCCGACCTGCTCGAGCTGGTGCAACTGCGCGGCCTCGACAAGCGTCATCCGGCGCAGCTCTCGGGCGGTCAGCGCCAGCGTGTGGCGCTTGCGCGAGCGCTCGCCGTCGAGCCGCGCGTGCTGCTGCTCGACGAGCCGTTCGGCGCGCTCGACGCCAAGGTGCGCCGCGACCTGCGGCGCTGGCTGCGCGAGGTCCACGACCGCACCGGCCACACCACGCTGTTCGTGACCCACGACCAGGAGGAGGCGCTCGAGCTTGCCGACCGCGTCGCCATCTTCAACCGCGGCGCCATCGAGCAGATCGGCACGCCGGACGAGATTCTCGACCGGCCGGCGACGGCCTTCGTCGCGGGCTTCGTCGGCGAGGCCGTGCGCCTGCCGGTCGATGCCGCGGGCTCCTGGATCCGCATCGGTCCGCACCAGGTGCGCACGCCCGATGAGAACGCCGCCGGGCCGGCCGAGCTGTTCGTGCGGCCGCGCGATCTCGTCGTCACGAGCCCTGGCGCCGCCGACGCGATCCCGGCGCGGGTGATCAGCGTACGCCGCTCGGCGGCGTCGCGCCGCGCCGAGCTGGCGCTGGCGGACGACCTGCCGACGGTCGAGATCGAGTTGCCCGAGGGCCGGTCGGTGCGGCGCGGCGATGTGCTGCCGGTGGTGCTGACCACCGTGCGTCTCTTCACACGCCTTCCTCCCCACGCCGCGAAGCGGACGGAGGGGGCATGAGCGTCCGTCCTGAAGCCCATGACCCCTCCGGCCTTGCGGGCCACCAAGGCGCTTTTGGCCGCGAACGGCCAAAACACCAACCCAGCGCAGCTGGGGAGGAGAGGAAGCACGTCGTCCTCGACCTGCAACGCCGCCTCGGCTACGCGCCGCCAGAGCGAGTCCTGTCGACGACCCTGCGCGATGTCTTTCCAGGCCGGATCGCGGTCGTCTCCTCGTTCGGGGCGGAATCGGCGGTGCTGCTGCATCTCGTCGCCACGATCGATCCCACCACGCCCGTCCTGTTCGTCGATACCGGTCGGCACTTCCCCGAGACGATCGCGTACCGCGATCGCCTGGTGGCCCATCTCGGCCTCTACGGCGTGCGCAGCATCGGCCCGACGGCGCAGGAGGTGGCGCAGCTGGATGCCGATCTCAGCCGCGCGACCTGGGATCCCGACGGCTGCTGCGCCTTCCGCAAGACGGCGCCGTTGCAGCGCGCGCTGGCGGGCTATGACGCCTGGATCACCGGCCGCAAGCGCTTCCAGTCATCGACGCGCTTCGATCTGCCGGTGTTCGAGGCCGACGACAGCCACGTCAAGGTAAACCCCCTGGCAAGCTGGAGCGCCAACGACATCGCGACCTATGTAGCCCGGCATCGCCTGCCGCCGCATCCGCTGGTGGCGCAAGGCTATCTCTCGATCGGCTGCGCCCCGTGCACGTCGATCGTGAGGGCAGGAGAGGATTCGCGCGCCGGCCGCTGGCGCGCATTCGAGAAGACCGAATGCGGCATTCACCGACCTTCCACCTCGACGGAAAAGCAGAGCAAGCCATGAGCCCGCCAGTCGCCGCCGCCCGCGCGGCCAACAAGAAACAGCCGATCTCGAGCCCGAGTCTGTCGCCGCATCTGCAGCGGCTGGAAGACGAGGCGATCCATATCCTGCGCGAGGTGGTGGCCGAGTTCCGCCGGCCGGTGATGCTCTATTCGGTGGGCAAGGATTCCAGCGTCATGCTGCACCTGGCGCGCAAGGCCTTCTACCCGGCGCCGCCGCCGTTTCCTTTCCTGCACATCGCCTCGGGCTGGGACTTCCGCGCCCTGATCGAGCATCGCGATCGCACGGCCGGTCGATATGGCCTCGACCTTCTCGTGCATAGCAACGAGCAGGCGGCCCGCGACGGGATCAATCCGTTCGAGACCGAGACCGGCGAGTACTCTCGGCTGATGCTCACGGAAGCGCTGAAGGAGGCGCTCGACATCCATGGCTTCGATGCCGCCTTCGGCGGCGGCCGCCGCGCCGAGGAGAAGGCGCGGGCCAAGGAGCGCATCTTCTCGCACCGCTCGGCGGGCCATGTCTGGGATCCGCGCAACCAGCGGCCGGAGCTGTGGCGGCTGTTCAACACCCGGCTCGCCGGCGGCGATACGATGCGGGTCTTTCCCCTGTCGAACTGGACCGAGCTCGACGTCTGGACCTACATCCAGGCCGAAGCGATCCCGATCGTGCCGCTCTACCTTGCCGCCGAGCGCTGGGTGGTCGAGCGCGACGGCAACCTGATCGCCGTCGACGACGAGCGCATGCGCTTCCTCGAGGGCGAGACGACGGTCAAGCGCCGGGTGCGTTTCCGCACACTGGGCTGCTGGCCGTTGACCGGCGCCATCGCCTCGGCGGCGGCGGACGTCGACGGCGTGATCGCCGAGCTCCTGGACGCGCGCTCGTCGGAACGCCAGGGCCGCCTGGTCGACGGCGCCCTGCAGGCGTCCATGGAGCGCAAGAAGAGGGAGGGATACTTCTGATGCCCGACACGCTGGCACCTCCGGCCAACGACGCCCTGCCGCTGGCGATCCGCAGCGAATTGCGCTTCCTCACCTGCGGCTCGGTCGATGACGGCAAGTCGACCCTGATCGGGCGCCTGATCAGCGACGCGGCGGGCCTGCACGACGACCAGATCGCCTCGCTGCGCGACGATTCGCGGCGCTTCGGCACGACCGAGGACGAGTTCGACTTCGCGCTGCTGCTCGACGGGCTGGAGGCCGAGCGCGAGCAGGGCATCACCATCGACGTCGCCTATCGCTTCTTCTCGACCGCCAGGCGCGCTTTCGTCGTGGCCGACACGCCGGGCCATCAGCAATACACGCGCAACATGGCGACCGGCGCGTCCAACGCCGAGCTCGCCATCCTGCGGGTCGATGCGCGCAAGGGCCTGGTCGAGCAGACGCGCCGGCATGCGGCCATCGTCTCCCTGCTGGGCATCCGTCACGTCGTGCTGGCGGTGAACAAGGTCGACCTCGTCGACTTCTCCGAGGCGCGCTTTCGCGAGATCGAGGCGGCGTTTGCAGCCTTCGCCGCACCTCTTGCCTTTCATTCCGTCGTGGCCATTCCGTTGTCAGCGCGGTTGGGCGACAACGTCGCCGTTCGCAGCGCCCGCACGCCGTGGTATGCCGGCCCGGCATTGCTGGCTCACCTGGAGATCGTCGAGACGGATCTCGATGCCGCCGAGTCGCCGCTGCGCTTTCCCGTGCAATGGGTCAATCGCCCGGATGGCGAGTTCCGAGGCTTCTCGGGCACCGTGGCGTCGGGGCGAGTCGCTGTCGGCGATCCCATCGTGGTGTCGGGCTCGGGCCGCACCAGCACCGTGGCGCGCATTGTGAGCTTCGACGGCGACCTGCCGTCAGTCACTGCCGGCCGTTCGGTCACGCTGACGCTGGCCGACGAGGTCGACGTCGTCCGAGGCGACGTTCTAGCCGATCCCAGGCAGCGGCCGGCGGTGGCGCGCCGCTTCGCCGCCGATCTGGTGTGGATGGACGAAACGGCGGCGACGCCGGGCAAGCGTTTCCTCCTCAAGATCGGCACGGCGACGGTGCCGGCGACGCTCAACCGGATCGCCGACACGCTCGATGTCGAATCGCTGAGGCGCACGCCGGCGACATCCCTGGCGCTCAACGCCATCGGCCGCGTCGAGATCGAGGCCGCGCAGGCCGTGGCCTTCGACGCCTACGCCGAGAACAGGCAGACCGGCGCCTTCATCCTGATCGACCGGTCGACGCTGCGCACCGCGGCGGCGGGCATGGTGGTCGAGAGCGTCGACGCCGCCCGCAACGTGCACCGGCACGCCGAGACTGTGACGCCGGTCGTGCGCGCAGAGGCCAAGGGGCAATCGCCGCTGGTCGTGTGGCTGACCGGCCTGCCGGGCTCGGGCAAGTCGACCATCGCCAACATCGTCGAGAGCAGGCTGGCCGCGCTCGGCCGCCAGACCATGCTGCTCGACGGCGACAACCTGCGGCAAGGCCTCAACGCCGATCTCGGCTTCGATGCCGCCGGTCGCTCGGAGAACGTCCGCCGGGTGGGCGAAGTCGCCAAGCTCATGACCGATGCCGGCCTCATCGTCATCGTCGCCCTGGTCTCGCCTTTTCGCGCCGATCGCGCTCGTGCGGCCGCGCTGCTGCCCGAGGGTCGTTTTGTCGAGATATTCGTCGACACACCCATGGAGATCTGCCGGCAGCGTGACCCCAAGGGCCTGTACGAGAAGGCCGAAAGCGGCAGGGTGCTGAACCTCACCGGTCGCGATCAGCCCTACGAGGCGCCGGAGGCCCCCGACCTGGTGCTGCGCACGGCGGAGCTCACGGCGGAACGGGCGGCCGATCGCGTCGTCGAGCTGGTCATGGATCGCGCAGGCTACGGAACGTCACCGAATAGCGCAGGGCGTTGAGCGGCGGGATGCTGTGCTCCCAGTCGTTCCGGGCGGCGTCGCGCAGCACGTACGCCGATCTCGGCATGACCTCGAGCGAACGCCGCTCCCAGCCGTTGCGCAGGCGCCGGCGGAAGCGGAGAAGGCAGGGCGACAGGAACGAGATCGCGACCACTTCCTGGAACATCGGCTTGTCGCGATGCCAGCCGATCGGCGCTCCCGGCGCATATTCGGTGACCAGGACCTGTCGCAGGCTTTCCGCCGCGAGCCCGGCCACCTTGGCCGCGCGCTCGCGCAACGGCAGGAGAGCCTCGGGCAATTCCGCCGCCGGACGGATTCGTCGTCCGGCGTAGTCGTAGCGCCAGCCGAACGACACGACTCGCCGGCGCCCGAGGAAGCCGTGGAATTCGAAGGGTGTGAAGGGCAGCGTGGCGAACCATTCGGCGAAGTGCCCTTCCTCGTCGGCCGAGATGATCCCGTCGCGATAGTCGAACCCCTCCGGCAGGGCGGCCTCGGCGGGAAACAAATCGGCCTGTCGATGCGGGTTTGCCACGACGGTCAACAAGCCGATGCGCTCAGGGTTGCTTCTCTCCGGCGGCTGCCATCAGGGCGTCGGTATCGGCGAGCCAGACCGGCGGCATCTTTTTCAACGCCTCGAGCACGCGGCGGAAAGCGGCGCTGCCCGACGGCGTGCCCATGACGAAGGGGTGCACGCCGATCGCCACGACGGTGGCCGGCCGGTCGGGATCGGAGGCGGCCTCGCGGGCGAGCTCGCCGACATAGTCGATCCACTGGCGCTCGAAGTCGACGGGCTCCTTCTCGCGGCCGAGATATTGGCCCATGTCGACGGTCTGCGTCGGGTAGGGGATCAGCACCAGCGGACCGCCCGGCGTCATCAGCCGCGACAGCACATCGGAGTCCATGCTGTCGAGGGAATAGCGGATGCCTTCGGCGGCGCTCGCGGCGAAGGTGTCGACGTTGGGCGTGACGCTGGGGCTCGACCAGCCGCGTGGACGGGTGCCGGTGTCCTTCTCGATCAGGTCGAGGACGCGCTTGATGTAGGCCTTCTGTGCCTCCAGGCCCTTGTCGAGCGGCAGCTGCTCGGTCGAGTTGTTCATGCCATGGCCCAGGATCGCCGCCTTGGGCACCGAAGCCCGGAACGTCTTCCACGTCTCCGGATGCTGCCCGGGAAACTGCGCGTTGAGGGCGATCGTGAGCGGCACGTCCTGTTCGTTGAACAGCCGGCCGACGCGCGGCACGCCCCACTGAATGGCGTATTGGCGGAACGATTCGTTCAGCACGTCGGGATCGAGCGTCGCCATGTCGGGACGGAATACCGGGCCGTGGCGCCGGCCCCACACTTCGACATAGAGCACGAAGCAGACCGCGACCTTCTTGCCGCCGGGCCAGGCCTTGATCGGCATCGCCTCGCGCGGCTCGCCGGTGATCCAATCGGTCGTGGTCTGGCCGGAGGCGGGGGCTGCGATCAGCAGCAGGGACAGGAAGGCGGCCAGCAGGCCGAAGGTCGCGCGCATCGCGCTCACGATAGCACGATCCGCGACCACCTACTTCAGCTTGCGGGCGTGCTCGGCCAACCGGCCGGTCCAGCGGCGCTGCTTGCCGATGCTGGGCAGGCCGACCGAGCCGCACTGCTCGCAGCGGAAGCGGGCGCCGGCAATGCGTCGGTTGCGCAGCCCCGGAGCGTTGCCGTCGATCGTCCGAGTGTGCCCGCAGTTGGGGCAGGTGACCTCGATGGCAAGCTCGTCACGGGCGAGGTCGCCGAAGGTCGTGCGGGAAGTGGCCAAGGCCATTTGCAGCAAAAATGGGGTGTCCGTCACCCTCTGGCAACCGACGCCGTATCAGGCGCTAGCGTCCGTCCGCCTTCGTCTGATCGGTCAGCAGACGGCTGACCTCTTCGGCCGCCGTGTCGCCATCCCATTTGACCGGCCGTTCGAGGCCGGCATAACGCTGGAGGCCGAGCTCGGTGAGGCGCAGGGCGCCGTCGGCCTCTTCGACGAGGGCAAGCTGTTCGAGTCGCCGGATATGCTGCAATGGCAAATGATCCCGCCGGCCGAAGCCCAGCGCCACGCGCCGAAGCGTGATCTCTTCGTGGGGGCTGAGCGGTGCGAGGATACCACGCATGCTGTCCTAACGCGGCGAGGGGCCGGATACCCGCTCCGCATGGCATGAACGCTTCAGGACGCCGGATGTTCCTTGGCCTGCTCCTCGATCCAGTTCCGCGCCTGCCTGGGATTGCCGAACACCTTGATCGGCCGCTTGGCCGACGCCAGGGCGCCGAGCAGGCGGGCGAAGTCCATGGTTTGCTCGGGAGTGGCGACCAGCGCCAGGGGGCCCATCATGCCCTGCTCGTGGTATTCGCGGATCCTGGCGCAGAGCGACAGCAGCTCGTCCGGCGTCAGGGTCGGGATGGCGGCACGGCCGTCGAACAGCTTGCGATAGGCCATGGCCTTCGCGCCCGCCATCGCCTCCAGGAGCTCGATGGCGTCGGTCAAGGATACGATACCCTCAGCTACTCCCGTGAACAGTCGCGCCTTCGAATCGATCGTCCAATACAGGGGCATCAGGCAGACAGCCTCGAAGTCATTGTCGGGTTGGCGCGCATGGTCTTGAACTTATCGTCCGCACGGCGCGGCACGTCTACATCGGCGGAACGACGGTCACTGCAATAACAGAGGAAGCGTCTCTCACTCGCACTCGACGCCGCTTGCTCGCATAGGGCGTGCGGGCTCGCGGTCCCGCTGTCCACAGCGAAGTAGGCTAAGGTGGCGCATGTCCTCGGAGTTCCGCGCTGCGCGCGCCGCCTTCCTCGGCATCGAGCGCTCGCTGACCGGTCGGCGATGGGCGGCGCGCCTGGCCGACGAGCGGATTGCACTCGCCATGGCGCAGCGCCACGGCTTGCCGGATGCGATCTGCCGATTGCTGGCGGCGCGCGAGGTCGATCTCGAAGGCGTGCCGGACTTCCTCGAGCCGACCTTGCGCAAGTTCCTGCCCGATCCTTCGCATCTGAAGGATATGGACGTCGCCGTTGCACGCGTCGTGCACGCGGTCCGCGAAGGCGAGAAAATCGTGGTGTTCGGCGACTACGACGTCGACGGCGCCACCTCGTCGGCCTTGCTGGCGCGTTTCTTCCGCGCCGTCGGCGGCAATGTCTCGGTCTACATCCCCGACCGGCGCAAGGAAGGCTACGGCCCCAACACGCCGGCTTTGCTCAGCCTGAAGGAGCAGGGGGCCGCCGTCGTGATCACCGTCGACTGCGGCATCACCGCCTTCAAGCCGCTGGCGGAAGCCAGGCGCGCCGGCCTCGACCTGATCGTCATTGACCATCACATGGCCGAGATCGCGTTGCCTGAGGCGGTGGCCGTCGTCGACCCCAATCGGCTCGACGATACCAGCCCGCACAAGCAGATGGCGGCGGTGGGCGTGGCCTTCCTGCTGGCGGTCGGCGTCAATCGCGCGCTGCGCGGGGCGGGCTGGTACGGCGGAGCGCGCAGCGAGCCCGACCTGCGCCGCTGGCTCGACCTCGTTGCCTTGGGGACGGTGTGCGATGTCGTGCCGTTGACCGGCGTCAACCGCGCGCTGGTGCGTCAGGGCCTGCGCGTGATGGCCGATCGGACCAATGCCGGCCTTGCCGCGCTGGCGGACGTGGCGCGCCTGCGCGAGCCGCCGGGCGCCTATCATCTCGGCTTCATGCTGGGGCCGCGTGTCAACGCAGGTGGCCGAGTGGGCCAGGCCGATCTCGGCGCGCGGCTGCTGACCAGCGACAATCCGGAGGAAGTCGGCGCGCTGGCGCTGAGGCTCGACGAATTCAACGCCGAGCGCCGTGCCATCGAACGTGAGGTGCTGGACCAGGCGATCGCCCGCATCGAGGGGCTCTACGGGCCTGATCGCAAGGGGTTGCCGTCGGCGCTCGTGGTCGAAAGCGAAGGCTGGCACATCGGCGTCATCGGCATCGTGGCGAGCCGGCTGGTCGAGCGCTATGGCCGGCCGGCCTTCGTCATCGGCATGGATGGCGCGCTGGGCAAGGGGTCGGGCCGTTCGGTGAAGGGCGTCGATCTCGGCGCGGCGGTGATCGCGGCGCGGCAGGAGGGGCTGCTGGTGAACGGCGGCGGGCATGCCATGGCGGCGGGCCTCACTGTGGCCAAGGAGGCGCTGCCCGACCTCGCGAAGTTTTTCGACGAACGGCTGGCGCCGCAGCTCGGCACGGCGCCCGTCATGCGCGAGCTCGGCATCGATGCCGCCCTGGCGCCGGGCGCGGCGACGCAGGAGCTGGTCGACATGATCGAGCGGGCAGGGCCGTTCGGCGCCGGCAACGCCCTGCCGCGTTTTGCGGTCACCTCGGTGCGCGTCAACCACGCGCAGACCGTGGGCGAGGGCCATGTGCGCTGCTCTCTGGTCGGTGCCGAGCGCGGCCGCATCGAGGCCATTGCCTTCCGCGCCGGCCAGACGGCGCTCGGCCCGGCGCTGCTCGATCCGGCCCGGCCGGTGCTGCATGTCGCAGGCGCGCTGCGCATCGACCGCTATGGCGGCCGCGACAGTGTGCGCCTGCAGATCGACGATGCCGCCCCGGCGGCGGGTTCAGTGCTGGCTTGATTTGCCCGCCCCGAGCCGCTACATGCTGCCGCTCTTTGGCCCTTTGTCCCCTTCGTCTAGAGGCCTAGGACACCGCCCTTTCACGGCGGCGACACGGGTTCGAATCCCGTAGGGGACGCCATTCTGCTGCACGCTGCGCAGAACAAGCCCTGCCTCAATGACGCGCGAAGCAAGATGCCTTCCGAAGCCTTGGCGTAGGTGGGCTGTATCAATCCGACGTTGATCGTGCACTCCTGGCTGTGTTCCAATCGACTCTTGATGCTTCCCAGGCCCGGCTTTCCAACGAGCGACAAGCTCTGCATCGCGAGCCTGCTGGCAGCGACGCTGGCGCTCACGGGATGCCACGAGAAGGCGACACTGGATCGCTCGCGCGTCGAGATGGTGACGATGGACGGCCGCAAGTTCGAGGTCCGTGTCGCCTCGACCGACGTGGCGAACGAGTACCGCATGGTGGTGGTTCGCGGCAGCGCGGTGATCAATCCCGATCCCGAGTTCGAGTACCAGCGCACCTGGAAGGTCGCCCGCCAGGTCATGGACCGGACGTGCAAGGACCAGCCTTATCAGACGTTCGACGACACGCTGATCGACGAGGTGAACCTGCAGGTGCGTTTCCGCTGCCAGAGCTGAGCATGGCTCAGGCTGGCACGCCGTACACCGTGATCGCCATGACCAGATAGACAGCCAGAAGCTGGACGCCGGTGAACCAGGTCGACTTGCCGTCGACCAGCAGGATCGAGGCGACGAAGGTCGCCATCAGCACCAGGAACACCTCGACAGGCGGGAAGGCGAAGCTGAGCGGCGCCGGCGCGATCAGCAGGCTCAGCAGCACCAGCAGCGGCGCCACGAACAGGGCGATCTGCGTCGTGCTGCCGACGGCGACGCTGAGGGCGATTTCCATGCGGTTGCGCATGGCCATGAGCACGGCCGTGCTGTGCTCGGCGGCATTGCCCACGACGGCCACGACGACGATGCCGACGAACATGTTGGTGAGGCCGAGCGCCTTCGAGGCATGCTCGACGGTGGCGACCAGGATCTCGCTCATCCAGACGATCAGGACGGTCACGGCGAGCATCACGCCGACGGCGAGCTGTATCGACCAGGGCGCGCCGTGTCCTTCATCCGCGGCGTCGGCGGATCCGCCGCTGAACAGCTGGACGTGCGTGCGCAGCGAGAACACCAGGCTCAGCAGATAGACCGCCAGCAGGATGACCGACACGACGATGCTGAAGTTCACCGACTGGGCGACGAACTTGGCGCTGTCCACGGCGGAAACGATCGACGGCACCAGGATGGCCATGGCCGCCAGCGCCATCATGCCGACCTGCGCGCGGGCGCCGATGGTGGCGAAGGTCTGCACCGGATGGCGCAGCCCGCCGAACAGGAAGGCCGCTCCCATCACCAGCAGCAGGTTGCCGATGATCGAGCCGGTGATCGACGCCTTGACGATGTCGAGCATGCCGGCGCGCAGCGCCACCAGGGCGATGATCAGCTCGGCTGCATTGCCCAGCGTAGCGTTGAGGAAGCCGCCGATCGCATCGCCGACCCGAGCGGCGAGCTTCTCGGTGGCGTGGCCGAGCAGGCCGGCCAGCGGAATGATGGCGACGCAGGCGAGGATGAACCCCAGCAGCGCGGCGCGGGGCAGGGCGTAGTGCACCCCGGCTGCCACCGGAACGGCGATCAGCAGCCAAACCAGTGGCGCCTCGGCCAACACGCTTCGCACAGTCTTCATCGCGGTCTCCCCGTTACAGCCAGGATACACTCAATTGAAACGGGGGAATCGAATGCAATCGAGGGCACTCGCCGTCGTGCCGCTGGCCGCCGCATTTGGCATGGCGCTTCGACCGGCGGCCGCGATTGCCGACGAAGGCGGCGCCAGTGCCTGGCTGCCGGGCCAGTTCGCGAGCTTCGCCTCCGTGCCGGGCGATCCGGGCTTTTCTCTCGAGGCGATCTTCTACTTCCGCAAGGCGAGCGCCACGGCGGGTACCAGTTTTTCGCGCGGCGGCGGCCTGCTGCTGGGTTACGACACCACCGAGCAGTATCTCTACCTGACGCCGAGCTACACCTTCGCCGATCCGGTGCTGAACGGTCAGCTCTGGCTCGGAGTGACGTTTTCGGCCGGCCGTGCCGATACGTCCGTGTGGGGCGTGCTGAGCGGCCCCAGAGGCAATGCCTTTTCAGCGGGCACCAGCGACACCGCCACGGGCATCAGCGATCTCTACCCCATGGCCTCGTTGAAGTGGCAGGCCGGTAGCCACAACGTCATGACCTACATCATGGGAAGCGCTCCCGTCGGCATCTACAATCCCAATCGCTGGGCCGGCGTCGGCATCGGTCACTGGGCGATCGACTGGGGCATGGGCTACACCTACATGCCGGCGTCGCCGTTCGAGTTCTCGGTCACCGCCGGCTTCACCTACAACTTCGTCAACCCGACGACGCAGTACCAGAGCGGGATGGATGCCCATATCGATGTCGGCACATCCTGGTCGTTCAGCGACTCGTTCTATGTCGGCGCCGCCGGCTATCTCTTCAATCAGGTCAGCCCTGATACCGGCGGCGGAGCATCGCTGGGCGATTTCCGCTCGCGCGTGGCGGGCGTGGGACCGCAGGCCGGATGGACTCTTCAGGTCGGCGGCCTCGCCACCGATTTCAATGTCCGGGGCTACAAGGAATTCGCCGCCCAGAACCGCCCGGAAGGGTGGACCGTCTACTTCACGGTGTCGCTGGCGCGTGCCCGGCGCTCGGGAGACAAGGCGCCATGATCGTCCGCTTCATCGGCCGCTACCTCGATCCGTCGGAGACCCTGCTCGAGGTGCTGTTCGGCCTGATCATGGCGCTCACCATAACTGTTGGCGCCCGCCTGCTGTCCGAGCGCGCCGACATCGTTGGCATCGAGCTCGCCGTGGCGCTGCTGGGTTGCAACGTGGCCTGGGGTGTCATCGACGGCGCGTTCTATCTCCTGGGAACGCTCTTCAACCGTAACACGCGTGTGCAGTTCGTGAAGCGGCTGCAGGCTGCCACGGACGAGACCGAGGCACTCGCTGCAGTCAAGGACGAGTTCGACCTGTTGGGCGAGCCGCCGATGCGCGCCGAGGACAAGGCCAACCTTCACAGCTCGCTCCTGCAGTTGTTCCGGCATGCCGGAACGGCGCGGGCGACCCTTCGGGCGGGCGACTGGATCGCCGCAGCCATCATCGCCCTTCTGGTCAGCGCGACAGCAATCCCCGGCCTGGTTCCGTTACTGCTGATCCAGGATGGTTTCGTTGCACTACGTGTGGCCAATGTGCTGCAGATCGGGTTGCTGTTTCTCGCGGGCTATTGGTGGGCGCACTATTCGGGAAGCAATCGCTGGCTGGTCGGCCTGGCAGTTGCATTACTGGGCACGGCACTGGTTCTGCTGGCGGTACCACTGGGAGGTTAAGCCGCAGTGCGATCATTTAATTGCAACGTGCACCGGCTACCCGCAAGTGCTTCACTGACGCCTGAGAGGAACCGCGGGGAGTGACTGTCATGCCTGCTACCTCAAACTCAAATCCCAACTTCTTCCAGGAATACTGGCTCGACGTCTGGCAGCGCTCGATCCTGACGCTCGATGTGCTGCGCGAGCGAGGCAACACCTACATGGAGCGCCGCGACAGCCCGACGCCTCACGTGCTGAGCTTCAAGTTCGAACTGGTCTGCGACGGCCGGACCTTGCCACGGCCGGTCAATTATGTGCTGGTGCAGATCGTGCCGCCGGCGGGTAGCCCGATCGACGAGAGCAGGCCGCCATTCGTGGTCGTCGATCCGCGCGCTGGCCACGGGCCCGGCATCGGCGGCATGAAGCAGGACAGCGAGATCGGCGTGGCGCTGGCCGCCGGGCACCCATGCTACTTCATCGGCTTCCTGACCCAGCCGATGCCCGACCAGACGATCGAGGATGTTTGCATCGCCGAGGCCTCGTTCATCGAAAAGGTCGCGGCGCGCCATCCCAAGGCCGAAGGCAAGCCCGTCATCGTCGCCAACTGCCAGGCCGGTTGGCAGATCATGATGATGGCCGCGATCCGGCCCGAGATCGTCGGACCGATCCTGCTGGCGGGGTCGCCTTTGTCGTACTGGCAGGGTGTGCACGGCCGCAATCCGATGCGCTACCTCGGCGGCACCCTGGGCGGCACCTGGCTGACGGCGCTTTCGGGCGACCTCGGCAACGGCATCTTCGACGGTGCCAATCTGGTCTCGAACTTCGAATCGCTCAATCCAGCCAATACCTACTGGGAGAAGGCCTATCACCTCTATTCGAACGTCGACACCGAAGCGCACCGCTTCCTCGACTTCGAGACCTGGTGGGGTAGCCCGGTGCTGCTGAACGCCAAGGAGATGCAGTGGATCGCCGACAATCTCTTCGTTGGCAACAAGCTGACCTCGGGCGAGATCCACACTTCCGACGGCGTTCGCGTCGATCTGCGCAACATCAGGTCGCCGATCATCGTGCTGTGCTCGTGGGGCGACAACATCACGCCGCCGCAGCAGGCGCTGGGCTGGGTCACCGATCTTTACGCGACGGACGACGAGATCGTCGCCAACGGCCAGACCATCATCTACACGCTGCACCAGTCGATCGGCCATCTCGGCATCTTTGTCTCGGGCAAGGTGGCGACCAAGGAACATGCCGAGTTCGCCGCCTGCATGGAGATGATCAACCTGATGCCGCCCGGCTTGTACGAGGCGGTGATCACCGAGGTGCCGGAGGATGCGGCAAACCCGCAGCTCATCCACGGCAAGTACCTGTTTCGGCTGGAGGCGCGCAGCCTCGACCATATCCGTGCGCTGGGCGGCAACGGCGACGACGACACAAAGCGCTTCGCCACGGTAGCCCGACTGTCGGAGATCAACCACGGTCTCTACACCACCCTGGCCCAGCCCGCGGTCAAGGCGATGACGACGGAGCAGTCGGCCGAGATGATGCGCCAGATGCATCCCAGCCGCCTGCGCTTCGCCATGTTCTCCGACAAGAACCCGATGATGCAGCCGGTCAAGGCCCTGGCCGAGACCGTGCGGGCCGACCGCAAGCCGGTGGCGGCCGACAATCCGCTGCTGTCGGTGGAGAAGGTCGCCTCGACCTGGATCACGACCTGGTGGGAAAGCTACCGCCAGGTGCGCGACGCCATGACGGAGACGATGTTCCTCGGCCTCTACGGCTCGCCGGTGATGCAGGCGATGGTCGGCATGGCCAACGGCAACATGGAGCACCGCCGCATCGAGCGCGATCTGCAGCACGAAGCCTGCGAGGCGCGGATGCGCGCCGACCTCGAGAAGCGCTTCGATGTCGGCGGCCTGCCGGAAGCGGTGATCCGCAGCGTCATCTGGATCCGCCTGCCGCTGGAGAGTGTCGACGAACGCGGCTACGCCATGCTGATGGCTGTGCGCGAGATGCAACCGGTGAACCGGCGGATGACGCTCGGCGAGGTGCGAACGGCGCTGCGTGACCAGTATCTGTTGCTGCGCCTCGACGAGGAGAGGGCGGTCGCGGCGCTTCCGCGGCTGCTGCCGGACAGCGAACAGGCACGCCAGGCGGCACTCGATGCCGTCCGCCGGATCGTCGAGGCGGCGGGCGCCCTGCCGGAAGAGAGCGCGCGGCGTCTCGTCCGCATCGAGAAGCTGTTTGGAGCGCCGCCCCATGCCTGACACCGCCGGGCAGCCCCCGGAAACGCCGCATGCCAAGTATCACCGCCTCATCGAGGTGGCGCGTAAGCATCCACCGCTCGCCACGGCGGTAGCGCACCCTTGCGATCGGGTTTCCCTCGAAAGCGCCGTCGAAGCCGCCAATCTCGGCCTCATGAAGCCGATCCTCGTCGGGCCGCCGGCGCGGTTGCTCGATGTCGCAGAGCGCGAGGCACTCGACATCGCGGCCTTCGAGATCGTCGAAGCCAAGCACAGCCACGATTCGGCGGCCAAGGCGGTCGAGCTGGTGCGGGCAGGGCGGGCGGAAGCCCTGATGAAGGGCAGCTTGCACACCGACGAACTGATGGGCGCCGCCGTGGCACGCGACACGGGCATCCGCACCGAACGGCGCATCAGCCACTGCTTCGTCATGGCCGTGCCGTCGCACGGCGATGCCCTGATCATCACCGACGCGGCGGTGAACATCGCGCCGAGCCTGGCCGACAAGGTCGACATCGTGCAGAACGCCATCGATCTTGCCCATGCGCTGGGCGTTGCCGAGGTGCGTGTCGCGATCCTGAGCGCCATGGAGACGGTCAATCCCAAGGTGGCCTCGACCATTGAGGCCGCCGCCCTGTGCAAGATGGCCGACCGCGGCCAGATCACCGGTGCGCTCCTCGATGGCCCGCTGGCGCTCGACAATGCCATCGATCCGGAAGCCGCCGCACTGAAGCGGATCGTCTCCCCCGTCGCGGGGAAGGCCAACGTCCTGGTCGTGCCCGACCTCGAGGCCGGCAACATGCTGGCCAAGAGCCTGTCGTTCCTGGCCGGAGCCGATGCCGCGGGCATCGTGCTGGGCACGCGGGTTCCCATCATCCTCACCAGCCGCGCCGACTCGCTCACCACGCGCCTTGCCTCGTGCGCGGTCGCCGTTCTCGTGGCGGCGGCGCGGCGCGCCAGTGCCGCCCGAGCAATCGTCTGAGCAGGAGACATGACCGAAATCCGACCCGTTCTCACCGGCCAGAAGGCCCTGGTCGTGGGCATCGCCAACGACCATTCGATCGCCTATGGCTGCGCAAAGGCCTTCCGCGAGGCCGGCGCCGATCTCGCTGTCACCTGGCTGAACGAGAAAGCGCGGCCGCACGTCGAGCCGCTGGCACGTGAGCTCGGGGCGCCGATCACCGGCGAGCTCAACGTCACCACGCCGGGGCAGCTCGAGGCCGTGTTCGACACCATCGGCCGGCAATGGGGAAAGCTCGACATTCTGGTGCATTCGATCGCCTTCGCGCCGATGGAGGATCTGCGCGGCGGCCTGCTCGACTGCTCGGCCGAAGGCTTCGGCAAGGCGATGGACATCTCGTGCCACTCCTTCATCCGCATGGCCCGGCTGGCGGCGCCGCTGATGAAGGACGGCGGCACGATGTTCGCCATGAGCTACTACGGGGCGACCCGGGTTGTGCCGAACTACAACGTCATGGGGCCGGTGAAGGCGGCGCTGGAAGCGTCTTGCCGCTATCTCGCCTACGAGCTCGGCGGCAAAGGCATCCGGGTCCATGCGATTTCCCCGGGGCCGCTCAAGACGCGGGCGGCGTCGGGCCTCAAGGATTTCGAGCTGCTCCTGAACGAGGCGGCCGAGAAGGCGCCACTGGGCGAACTGGTAGACATCATGGATGTGGGTTGGGCCTGCGCCTATCTTGCGACGCCGTTCGCCCGCCGCATCACCGGCGGCACGGTCTTCGTCGACGGCGGCGCGAACATCAGGGCGTGACGGTTCGCTCTATGCCACAGCAGGGTTGCATCGCCGTCCTCAATGCCGGCTCGTCGAGCATCAAGTTCGCCGTCTACGAGGCCGAACGCGACGGGGCGCTGCTGTTTCGCGGGCAGGTCGAGGGCATCGGCGTCGCTCCTCACCTCAAGGCAACGGACGCGGACGGCAAGTCTGTGGCGGACCAGCGATGGGATGCCGGCATCCTGGACCATCACGCCGCGACGGACGCCATCCTCGAGCTCGGCCGCAAGATGCTGGCTGGCCGGCCGGTGCTGGCCTTCGGCCATCGGGTCGTCCATGGCGGCACGGCGTTCGCTGCGCCGACGCGTGTCGATGACCGTGTGCTGAAAGCCCTCGTCGAGCTGGTGCCCTTGGCGCCACTACATCAACCGCACAATCTTGCGCCTATCGAGGCCATCGCGCGGGCCGTGCCGCACATCCCGCAGGTCGCCTGCTTCGACACGGCCTTCCATCGCAGCCAGCCGGCGCTGGCGCAAGAGTTCGGCTTGCCTCGGGAGCTTACCGCCGAAGGCGTGCGCCGCTACGGCTTCCACGGCCTGTCGTACGATTTCATTCTGACACGGCTGGGCGAGACGATGCCGGAGCTGGCGCGCTCCCGCCTGATCGTCGCCCATCTCGGCAACGGGGCCAGCCTGTGCGCCGTCAGGGACGGCAAGAGCGTGGCGAGCACCATGGGCTTCACCGCGGTCGACGGCCTGATGATGGGCACGCGCACCGGCGCCCTCGATCCGGGGGTGCTGCTCTATCTGATGGAGCGGCACGGCATGGATGCCCGCGCCATCGAGGACCTGCTTTATCGCCGATCGGGGTTGCTCGGCGTGTCGGGGATATCATCCGACATGCGGGCGCTGCGGCAGTCTTCGGCGCCCGAGGCGGCCGAAGCGATCGCTCTTTTCGTCTATCGCATCGTCCGCGAGATCGGCTCGCTCGCGGCGGCGCTGGGCGGGGTCGACGGTATCGTGTTCTCGGCCGGCATCGGCGAGAACGACACACAGACGCGTGCCGAGGTCGCCGCCGGATGCCGGTGGCTTGGCCTGGCGATTGACGAGGAACGCAACAGACGAGGCGAAACCCGCATCAGCACGGATGACTCCGTTGTTTCCGCCTGGATCATTCCGACGGACGAAGAACGCATGATCGCGCGCTATACTCGCCAGGTGATCGCGGGCTGACGGCGTCACCAGGTGCGGAAGTGGGTGAGCTGCAGGAATTGCCGCAATCCGATCGACGTGGCCAGCCGAATGGACGGCAGATTGTCTTCGTTCACCTGGTACCGCGGCACGAGCCCCCGCCGCTGCAGCTCGGCGAGGGCACTGCATACGACTCGCGACGCGAGACCCTGACCGCGATACCGCATCGGCGTGACGACGCCTCCGACTTCCCAGACCTGCCGATGGTTCTGGAACGCAAGGCACACCGAGCGAGGCTCCCGGTCCTGTTCCAGGACGCACGCGAACGCATGCCCGGACGAGAGCAGGGGACATAGCCACTCTCTCGAATGTCCCTGAGACGCGAACAAGTCCAGCATCGCGCCGGACGCTGAATTGGCGATGGACACTTTCTCGTCGGCAGCGACGTCGACCGGCCCGTCAGTAGTGAAGGATAGAAAGCTTGTCGCCCGGCTGATCGGGAAGCGCTCGGCGACGACGTCCCGATCGGCGTCGGTGCTCAGCTTGAAGACGACACGCTGTTGACGCGGCAGGGACCCGATCAGCCGGTGGGTCAGCTCCCGACCGTCACTCGATATGATCGCGGCGAATGCCGCCTCAGGATAGGTTTCACGATCGTAGGCGCTTGCACTGGTATCCAGCAGAACCAGTGTCGCGGCGTTTAGTCCGGCCGATACCTGCAGCACCGAGACGTGCTCGCGGCAGGCTTCGATGTGCTTCAAGAGGACGATGTTGCGCAGCGGCTCGCGCTCCAGCCGCGCCACCGCCTCGTTCACATCGTTCGTGGAGTGGACATTCACTGTCTCGGCTCGATCCTGGTGAACTGTACTGAGAAATACGGCGTGCGGAATTTGGCCTTCTCGGCTTCGTTGGCCTGGAAGGTGACCCTGGATGATTCGAACAGCGGTCCACCATCCTCACCCGGGAAGAAATGGCCTGAAACAATCGCCTGCATGCCCGGTCTCATGCTCTTGAGGGTATCGTGCAGCTCCGATTTGGGAAGGATCACCGTCGCGCGGCCGATCTTCCCGGGGCCGCCGTTCCAGTAGGTCGGGTGGACAGCGCGGAGGTCGGCCATCCCGGGATCGACGAGGCGAATGAAAAAGCCGCCCCGCAGGGTGAGTTCGATGCACTTGAGCTCGAGCAGCCATCCCTCGAACGAGAGGCCCTCGCCGAGGGACCGCTCGAGCGCTTGCGACCGGGCTCGCTGCAATTCGGCCAAGTGCGCGGGGTCGGTCGCGGTCTCGCACTTCTCGGTATTTCACCAACGCAGCACGAAACACCGCCTGCGATGGCGGCACGTCCGATTCACGCGCGCAGACTGGTCCGGCCAGAACCGCGAGCAACGCGGCAGGAAGAAAGACTGGTTTCCCACACCCACTCCCGTTTCCCCAAGGGAGTGTCACGGAGCTAACCGCTTTTGGCAGGGGCGTCCACCTCCTTGAACCGCCTAGCGTGCCCGCGACCGGCCGCCGACCAGAAGGACGAGCGGGATGGCCATCGCCGAGACGAGCGTGTAGAGGCCGAAGGCGTTGATGTAGCCCAGCATCGCGGCCTGCCGGCCGATCTCCTTCGAGAGTTTCGCGAGACCGGTCACCGTCTCGGTATCCCAGGCGCCGGTTACCCAGGGCAGCAGGAGCGAGCGGTTGAAGGGGTTCACCATCTCGACCAGCCGGCTGTAGTTGGCGCTCGAGGCGCGCACCACCTCGGCGACGCAGATCGAGATGAAGAAGCTCGAGCCGATGTTGCGCAGCAGGTGATAGACGGCGGTGCCCTCGGCCAGATTGGCGGAGCTGGTGGTGGCGAAGGTGGCGAGCGTGAGCGGCACCCAAATGACGCCGATGGCGATGCCCTGGACCAGGCTGTTGGCCATCAGCGTGGCGGCGTCGACGTTGAGGTCGAGCGCCATCAGCCATAGGCCCGAGATCACCTGCAAGGCGAAGCCGCCGATAAGGCCGAGGCGTGGATCCATGCGGCCGATGAAGATCGCCAGGAAGAAGCCGATGGTGGCGCCGACGCCGCGGGCGGCGATGATCTCGCCGATCAGCATGTCGGGAAACCCAGCGTGCTGCTGCAACAGCGGCGGCAGCAGGACCATGGGCGTGAAGTTCAGCATGCCATAGATCAGGACCAGCACCAGGCCGAGCGAGTAGTTGCGGTCCTTCAGCAGGCCGAGATTGAGGAACGGCCGCTGGGCCGTGAGGCTGTGGCTGATGAAGATCCAGAAGGCGAGGATGGCGACGAAGGTCTCGACCAGGATCTCGCCCGATTCGAACCAGTCGAGCCGCTGGCCACGCGACAGCACGAGCTGCACGCAGGCGATGGCGACCGAGAGCGAAAGGAAGCCGGTCCAGTCGAGGGCCACGCGGCCCGTGGGACGGTCTGCCGGCAGGGTGAGCCGTAAGCCGATGAAGGAAATCAGGCCGACCGGCACGATCATGTAGAACGCCCAGCGCCAGCTGTAGAGCTCGGAGAGGAGGCCGCCCAGCGTCGGGCCGATCACCGGGCCGATAACCACGGCCATGCCGAAGATCGAGGTCACCAGGCCTTGCTGCCGCTTGGGGAAGGCATCGAGCAGGATGGTCTGCGACAGTGGGATCACCGGGGCGCCCAGGGCGCCCTGCAGCACGCGCCACAGGATCAGCGTCTCGAGCGAATTGGACGCGCCGCACATGAAGGTCGTCACGGTGAACAGCAGTACCGACCAGGTCATGGTCTCGCGACGACCGAAGCGGGCGGCGAGCCAGCCTGTCATCGGCGTCATCACGGCGGTGGCCAGGATGTTGAATGTCATCGCCCAGGCAATCTCGTCCTGGGTCGCCGACATGGTGCCCTGCATCTGGGGCAGGAGGGTCGAGGCGATCAGCAGGGTGGTGGCGTAGAGCGTCGAACCCAGCACCACCATGATCAGGATCAGGACCCGGCGGCCGACCGAAAAAGCATCAGCCGGGGACAGGGCCGGGCTTGGAGCAGGGCTGGGGATAGCGGCTTCAGCCGTTGTGCTATCGGCGCTTGAAGTCATAGCCAAGTCTAATGTAGCCTATGCAACAATTATGGGCCAACCCGCCACACGCAATACGGGACCGGAGGACGAGAGCTACATCGGCTACATGCTCTCCGATGTGGCACGATTGATCCGAACGATCTTCGATCGTCGCGTGCGTGACATCGGGCTGACCCGTGCACAGTGGCTGGTCCTGACCCGCGTCTACCGCCGGCCCGGCGTCAGCCAGACCGATCTGGCGGAGATGCTCGAAATCGATCGCGCCAGCGCGGGCCGCATGATCGATCGCATGGAACGGAACGGTTGGATCGAGCGACGCCCGGACCGCGGCGACCGGCGAATCAATCGTCTGCATCTAACGGACGAGGCCCGCAAGGTTCATGCCGCCATGTGGGCGATCGCCGAATCGACGGTCGACGATGCGCTGTCGCCGCTTTCCGCCACCGAGCGTGAGCAGTACGCCGAGCTTACGGCCAAAGTGAAAGGCCGGTTGCAGAACCTTGCCGGGGCCGCGCCGTGAGGCGCGGGCAGGCCGGGCTGCGGCTCGTACTGCTGGTTGCCATTCCGCTGGCGGCGATTGCGGGCGGCGCGTTCTGGTGGCTGTCGGGCGGCCGCTACGTCAGCACCGACAATGCCTATGTGAAGGCGCATATCGTGCAAATCGCCCCGGAGATCTCGGGGCAGGTGCGGCGTGTGCTGGTGCGCGACCATCAGGAGGTCCGCGCCGGCGAGCCGTTGATGACCATCGAATCGCGACCCTTCAAGCTCGCGCTGGACAGCGCCGAAGCGGAACTCGATGCCGCGCGCACCCAGGTCGAGACGCTGCGCGGCACCTGGCGCGAGGTCGTGGCCGAGCTCGCCGACGCCGAGGCGCGCGCCGACTACTTCAAGCGGCAGTGGCAGCGCCAGGAAGAGCTCGCGACCAAGGGCGTGACCTCGGCCTCCAAGCGCGAGGAAGCGCAGAACGACGCACGGGCCGCCGCCGACCGCGTCACCTCGGTGCGCGAGAAGCTGCAGCGCGTGCTGGTGGCGCTGAACGGCGATCCGAAGATGCCGGCCGACGAGCATCATCTGGTGCGTGACAAGACGGCGGCCCGCGAGCGCGCCGCGCTCGATCTCTCGCGTACCACCATCCGCGCGCCGGTCGACGGCGTGGTGGTGAATAATCGCGTGCAGCAGGGCGAGCAGGTCAAGGCCGCGGCGCCGCTGTTCGTGCTGGTGGTGGTGAGCCGGCCGTGGGTCGAGGCCAATTTCAAGGAGACGGAGCTCACACACGTGCGGGTCGGCCAGAAGGCCACGGTGGTGCTCGACACCTATCCCGACGTGACCTGGGAGGCCGTCGTCGAAAGTCTCAGCCCGGCGACGGGCGCGGAGTTCGCCGTGCTGCCGCCGCAGAACGCGTCGGGCAACTGGGTCAAGGTCGTGCAGCGCCTGCCGGTGAAGCTGAGACTGGCACCGCAGTCCGGCGAGCCGCCGCTGCGCGCCGGCATGACGGCGACGGTCAGGATCGACACCGGCCGCGAGCGCACCGTGGCGACGACGGTCGGCCAGATCCTGGG